>CAMYIN010000111.1 GCA_947258495.1 uncultured Gammaproteobacteria bacterium | reverse complement strand
ATCCAGAACAAGATCCACCCGGGCGACGCCATGGACAAGGATCTCTACGACCTGCCACCGGAGGAAGAAAAGGAATTGAAGCTGGTTGCATTCTCGCTGGATGAGGCGCTGGGCGCCCTCGACTCGGATCGCGACTTCCTGAAAGCCGGCGGAGTATTCAGCGACGATCTCATCGATGCCTATATCGACCTGAAGATGGAAAACGTCACACGGCTCCGAATGACGACTCATCCGGTCGAATTTGACATGTATTACAGCCTCTAAATGGGAAAAAGTGTGCACCGGGCGGCAAAATGCCGCCCGGTCACTACCCCAAATCACGTCAGCACTGCTATGCTAACTGCATGGAAACACGCCCGATTCTTATCCTCCTGGGGTTGCTCGCTGCAACCGGCGTGCAGGCGGACGCCTACAAGTGGACCGATGAGGACGGGATCGTGCACTACTCGGATCGTCCCCACCCGGGCGCACAGCGCGTCGACCTCGGGGAATCGCGTTCAACCCGCCCGGTGGCGGCGCCCAGCAGGTTCACCCAGGCCAGGGCGCAGCCCGAGCCAGCAGACGTTGCGCCGTTCCGCTACGAGAGCCTCGCGGTTGCCGCACCTGCGCCCGAAGAAACGCTATGGAATATCGAAGGCGTACTGAACGTAAGGCTGGCACTGCGTCCGGCATTACAACCTGGCCACCAGGTTCGGTTGTACTTCGATGGCGGCACGCGGATGGTCAGTGGAGAGACATTCCAGATCGAGGAGGTGTGGCGCGGCGTTCACAACATCCAGGCGGAAGTCCTGGACGAGACGGGCAAGCTGATGATCCGCAGTCTCCCCAACCGGTTTTACGTACAGCAGAACACGGTGAACATCGGCCGCTGAGCGGACCCGCGCCGCGTCCATCCTCAGGCGGTAGCTCCCGAAACGGCGGCACGCTCCGGGACAACGCCCGACATATTCTCGATTCCCTGAGCTCCGGCGTCATTCTGCTGGACGATCACCTGCTTATAGTCGACCTGAATCCCGCCGCCGAGAACATCCTCGGAATCAGCCAGCAACGCGCGCGCGGCCAGTCGCTACTGCAACTCGTCGACGACGAGCCGGAAATGCGCGACATTTTGAGCCGTGTCGTCGTGACCGGCGATCATTACGCCAATGAAATGCACCTCGCGCCGACGGAAGTTCACTCCGACGAGCGCATCGTCGATTGTCGCGTGTCGCCGATACAGGCGGGCAAGGCGCACCTCATCGTCGAGGTTACCGACGTTACACGCCGCTCGCAGATCACTCGTGAAAACGCGCTCCTGATTCAACACGGCGCCGGCAGGCAGATGATTCGGCAACTCGCTCACGAGATCAAGAACCCCCTGGGCGGAATACGCGGAGCGGCGCAATTACTCGATCGGCAACTGGAAGACGAGGGGTTGCACGAATACACGAACGTGGTCATCAGCGAAACCGACAGGCTCGCGGCGCTGGTGGATACGCTGCTTGGCCCCGGCGGCCCGCCGAACAAGCAGCCCGCGAATATTCATGAGCTCATCGAATACGTGGTGCGTATCGTCGAGGCCGAGAGCGAGAAACAGGTGGCGGTCCGCCGCGATTACGATCCGGGGCTGCCCCTGATTGCCGTCGATCGCGACCAGATGATCCAGGCGCTTTTGAATTTGCTGCGGAACGCGACCGCTGCGCTCGACGGTCAGGGCACGCTGACCCTGCGTACCCGCGCGGCGACAAACTTCACAATCAGCGACGTTCGCCACCGCGTTATCGCGTCTATTGAAATCGAGGATGACGGTCCGGGCATACCGCCTGACATGCAGGACTCGATTTTTTATCCGCTGGTCACCAGCCGCCCGGAAGGGACGGGACTTGGCCTGCCGGCCGCACAGGAATTGCTGAGCCGGCACGGCGGGTTGATCGAATTCGAGAGCCGGCCCGGACGTACCGTGTTCTTCGTGCGCCTGCCGCTTGAGCAAACGGATGTCGCGACCGATGGCTGACGCGCCATTGAAAGTGTGGGTGGTGGACGACGACCAGTCGGTTCGCTGGGTGCTGGAAAAAGCGCTCAAACAGGCAAACATGGACACGCGCACGTTCGAGCGGGCGGAGCATCTTCTCGAAGCGATCGATGCCGACGCCCCAGACGTTCTCATAACCGACGTGCGTATGCCGGGGATGACGGGCATCGCGTTGCTGGAGCGATTGCGATCAACCCGACCGGAATTACCGATCATCGTCATTACGGCGCACTCCGATCTCGAGAACGCGGTAGCGGCCTACAAGGGAGGTGCGTTCGAGTATTTGCCAAAGCCGTTCGACATTGACGAAGCAGTGGAACTCGTGCAAAAGGCGGCGCGCATCAATGGCAAGGGTCTCGCCGACCAGGCCGGCAAGCCGGAGACCATCGCGTCGATGATCGGCCAAGCGCCGGCCATGCAGGAAGTGTTTCGGTCGATCGGGCGACTCGCCGGCTCCAGCATGACGGTGCTGATCACCGGAGAGTCCGGTACCGGAAAGGAGCTGGTCGCCCGCGCACTGCACGATCATAGTCCGCGATCCGACAAGTCCTTCGTGGCGCTGAATACATCGGCGATCGCCTCCGAACTTCTCGAGTCCGAGTTGTTCGGCCACGAAAAAGGCGCGTTTACCGGTGCGGACTCGAGGCGTATCGGCCGATTCGAGCAGGCAGACGGTGGCACGCTATTCCTGGATGAAATCGGCGACATGTCAG
>CAMYIN010000110.1 GCA_947258495.1 uncultured Gammaproteobacteria bacterium | reverse complement strand
ATGGGAGCGACCAGCAGCGTGTCGGTATTTCGACCAAATGCCCGGCGTGGAACTGGGTGATCCGCAACAACGTCATCGTCGGTGCCGGGACCGGCATCTATCTCGGCAACTCGGACGGGAGTGCGCCGTTTGTTCACGGCTTGATCGAACACAATCTGGTGGCCGAGACGCTCGGTTACAACCTGCAGATCAAGCACCAGCTACCCAGGGGATACGAAACCGAGGGCATGCCCGAGAACGACGGCGTCACCATCGTCCGCCACAACGTGTTCAGCAAGGCCGGAGGATCGGGCGCAGACGAGACGGCGCGGCCGAATGTGCTGGTGGGCCATACGCCCTATGCGGAACCCGGCCTGGAAGACTGGTATCTGATCTACGGAAATTTTTTTCACCAGAACCCTCATGAAGCGCTGTTCCAGGCCGAGGGTAATGTGGCCCTGTACAACAATCTGTTCGTCAACACTAATAAGACGACGTTTCCGGCGATTGCCGTACAGCGGCACAACTGGGTCCCCCGGAGGGTGCGTATTTTCCAGAATACGGTCGTCGCCAACGGGCCCGGCATCGCGGTCCGAGGGGGATCCGAAGATCACGAGCAACGCGTCTACGGAAATGTCGTGTTCGCCGACGATCCGATCGTTGGAGGATCGGCGTTCGACAATTTCACGCACCGGTACCGGGCGGCGGCGGAGTTTTTGACCAACCCGTTCGACGCCTTGGGCGAGCTGGACCTCTATCCGCGGTCGGGCAAAGACTTCGGAATGTATACGGTGCAGGAGGGCGAGAATACGTTTTTGGACAGCGATCTCGATTTCAACGGCGCGGTCCGCTGCGCGCGGATCCCCGGGGCGTACGCGGGACACGGCCGAAACCC
This sequence comes from uncultured Gammaproteobacteria bacterium, assembly GCA_947258495.1. Lineage (GTDB taxonomy): Bacteria > Pseudomonadota > Gammaproteobacteria > Arenicellales > JAANXG01 > CALZGZ01. Next base: position 1,873 of record CAMYIN010000110.1, on the reverse strand, counting down.
GGGCTGGCGCCCGCGGCTGGCGATCAAGCCCGCCGTCGCGTCCAGCGCGGCTGCGCGTTCATCCTGCAATCATTGAGGTGCGGCACCAGGACGATCTCAAATTACAAACCGCCTCCGGTACTGCGGCGGACGGACGCGGGCGCTGCTACAGGCGTGGTCAGCCGCTCGACGATGGATCCGGCGTAGCGGTCATCGGCAATAGGGTCGTAGATACTCGCTTACGCCCAGGATCCGCAAGCGAATGTGCGCCGGAAGCGCAATAAACTCAGAAAGATACATTGTTATAACCGATACTTCACGCGAATCTCGAACGATTCGCGGCGCTTGTCGGCGCAAGTTTATGTTCCAGCGATGGGGAGGTAAAATCGGTGTCGTGCCCGGTCACGCGGCGCCGTGGACACGGGCAGGGGGTTACAATTTTTTCCGGTTTGCTGAGGGGAGACGGCCATGAATATGCAAAAGCCCTACGTGTATCTCACAGGATTGCTGCTGGGACTGGCTTCGTGGTCTTCCCACGCGCTGGAGATCGTCATTCAGGAACTGACCATGACTCCCGCCTCCGAGAGCGACATGTGCGTGCGCATCGCCGGGGACTATCCGGGGATCCGCATCGAGGACAGCGAAGCGGGGAAGCAGGCGCGCATCTGCCAGCAGAGCAAACCGAACAACCTCATGGTCTTGAGCAACGCGAACTTTGTCGCAACCCAGGACCAGGTGGCGGTTACCGTGCGTTTTCATCATCGCTTCGCGCCGACTATCAACGGCCCCGTTATCGGCAGGGCGAGCGTGTTGGGTTTCTTTGCGACGGCGATCGGCACCGAGGCCCCGTCCGGCAACAGCGTCGAGCTGCAGGGCTACCTCAGTCAGAGCGCGAGCGACGACGCGATTCAGGAGGCGCTTTCGCACACCGTGGGCGAGCGTTCCGATCTTGAGAGCGCCGTGTTCGACCTGGGCACCGAGAAGGAGTACCTCGTCGCCGGAACGCGGGCGCTGAAGGGAACGCTCACCATCTCCCTCAACCGGGCGGGCGATCAGATGGTGGTGCGCTCGATGCGCGTGAGTCTCGACCCGCCGTGGTACACGCGCGAACGCACCTCCGAGTGATTGCGGCTACAGCGTCGGTGGTTCAGAAAAAGCGTGCGAGTCGCCGCCGCTGAGTGGAAACGCGCGCGCAGGCGGCCCGAACGACTGCTGGGCGTCTATTTTGCGACCACGTAGAAATAGGTGGGTTCGCCCGGAACGACGATATCGATGACGGACGAATAAGACCGGGTCTCGCCGCGCAACAACGGGTCTTTGTTGGGCACTTCGTCTATGCCCAGCTGCACGCCCAGACCGTCGAACAACAGTACCTGGACGCTCGGGTCGGCTTTGAAATCGGTGTCGTTCTCCATCACGACCTTGTATTCGTAGCTCTCCTCCTTCTGGGTCTTGAGCAGCGTGAAGAGGATGTTTTTCACGTGGCCTTCGTGTACCGGCAGGACCTTGTCGAACTCCAAGCGACGCAGTTGGGGAAACCGCCCCTGAACGGAGGCCTCCAATTGACGCTGCGCCTGGATGAGCTGGGATCGGGTTTGCGCGAGATTGGTTTCGCTCTCGTCCAACGCGACCTGGAGCACGTCCACCTCGGTACTCAATGAGGAGAGCTTGATCGCGCCGAACAGGATGACGATGAACGTCAGCAGCAGCAGACCGACCAAACCGGTGAACAGGGGGATATGCCGATGCCCGCGCATGTGCCGGGTGCGAGCGCGTCGAGACGGCGTTTGCAACGCGGTGACGTCCGCTTCCGCGCGCACGTCCGCGTTCTGTGGTACCGAGGCGTTGGTCGCTTGCGAGCGCTTCATACCGGAATCTTGTTGTTTGGAACCAA
>CAMYIN010000109.1 GCA_947258495.1 uncultured Gammaproteobacteria bacterium | reverse complement strand
CTTCGCCTCCGTACCGCGAAACAAGATCGATATCCTTGACGCAACGCTTGAGGACTTGTCCGATCTGATTGAGAACAACGTCTCCGGTGGGATGACCGTGCTCGTCGTTGATGCGCTTGAAATCGTCTAAATCGAGCATCAGGAGAGCGTGCTTTTGGCCGTAGCGGACATAATTTTCACTTTCCTCCTGCAGCACGTGCTGTAAGTAACGTAAGGTATGGAGTTGGGTGAGCTCATCGGTAATGGCTAGCGTATACAAACGTGCGTTCTCTAGAGCAACCGATACATGAGTTCGCAGAGCGTCCAGTAATTGAATTTCACTGTCCAAAAAAGATTCCCCAGCGCGTTTTCGCGCGTACAACAGTCCGATATTCGCGCCGTTAGACCGCAGAGGCACTAGAACCGCATTCTTCTGCTCAGTTTGAACCAATTCTTGTATTTCTCCTTCAAGCCATCTTTTCTGTATCTCGGGCTCGAGCAAGCTTTCCATCTGCTTGCTGTCGCCATCGAAGGTCTTGTATGTCGTCGCAGAGTCGCCCGCCTTGCGGAAATCCACCTGAATGTCGCCGTCGTCCCGCGTCCGCAAGAAGATAGCGCCAAGCGAGATGTTTGAAAACGAATCCACCATGATATCCATGATGATTTTTTTGAGTTGATCCAGGTCTATGCTGCGCGTTACGCGTTCCACGATCGAATAGAGGGTGGAGAGTTCGGCGGACTTATTCTTTATTTCCTGGACGTAGCGTCGTGTGTCAACGACCATGTCGTTGAAGGCGCCCGCCAGTTCGCCTAGTTCACCTCCAACTGTGGTATCGATTTGCGCTTCAAAGTCCTGCTCGCGAATTCGGCGAATGCCGACCAGAAGTTGATCCACCGGTTTTTGCACCAGCCGCTGAACGATGATAATGATGAGAACGAAGATCGCCGCCAGTGTTAATGAACCCGCAGCAACCAAAGATTTTTGCACTTGTGTCACCCTGCCGAGATCTTTACCTGTGTCCTGATCCACGATCAGGACACCTAGATATTTATCTTTGCTCCCATGACACGAGTAGCAGGGGGTCTCGTTCTCGATTAGATTCATAGACCGCAGTGTTTTCGAGTCTTCCGTCTCCACGAGGATCGTCTTTGCTTCAGGCCGCGTTTCGGAAGAATGGCATACCGCGCAGGTCGGGTGCGCCCAATCCATTCCCTGACCTATTCTGTCTGGGTTTGAAGATAATTGGATTTTTCCCTCCTTGGATACTACAGAAATGTCGGCTAATCGGGTGCGGTCTCGAATCAGTGAGATCGTATCCTGCGCCGTGTTCTCGACGTTGCGCAGCATTTGATTGCGTATCGCCGCTTTAACGATTTGATTGACGAGTATGGTCTCTTCGCGCGCTCTATCGATGACCTGTGTTTCCTGCTGCTTGAACAACCACGCGAGGGAACTCGTGATAGAAAGCAGGAGCACAATGAGAATGGGCCCCATGAGACGAACATTGAGTCTCTCATGCCAACGCATGTTGCGTCTCCAAAACAATCGTTTGCATAGGCGGCAATCCGTTATCCACGCGCATTGAAAATCTTGAGACACCGGATGCCGATGTGCGCGTGGTTCTACCGGCAATTAAGTGTGATCACGGCGTATCAATATATTTTTAGCAGTTTTTAGAGTTACTGCTTAACTCATTGATTTCAGGCACAAAAAATCTTCGCCGCAGTAGCCGCATAGGAACTCGATGTTTTCGATGGGTTCTCGATGGGGTCGGACCAATGCCTCGATTGCTCGATTGGGATCGGACCAAGTTAATCATCTGAAAACATTGGATTTTCGTTTAGTCGATAGGGGTCGGACCAAGTTAATCATCTGAAAACATTGGATTTTCGTTTCGAATTATGCTGGTTATTTTCGCTTAGAGGACCCATTTCAAGCCTCAAAACCACACTTTAACCGGACGCTTGCGCTTTCCAATCATTATCCGATGGACGCCGAACTCAATGAGACCGTTTTGCCTGCGAAATGGGGCCTCTAAGCGAAAAAAACTGATTCAGTTCGATATTAAACATAGAGTTTTCAAGATGTTAGTTTGTATTGACTTGGTCCGACCCCGACCCCGGGGTCGGGGTGTTCGCGGTGGATAGCGTTGACAGACTGCTGAGGCCGTTTGCGCGCGTGCGTTTAGCGCACCTGCCGACGCCGCTCGACGAGTTGCGCCGTCTCACCAGGGCAACGGACGGACCGAGGTTGTTCATGAAGCGGGACGACTGCACCGGACTGGCCTTGGGAGGAAACAAGGCGCGCAAACTCGAATTCTATTTCGGCCAGGCGCAGCAACAGGGCGCGGACACCGTGCTCATCACCGGTGCGGTGCAGTCGAACTACGTGCGCATGGCGGCCGCCGCGGCGGCCGGACTGGGCATGGAATGTCACATTCAACTCGAGGACCGCGTCGCGGATATGGACGAGGTCTACCGTCGCTCTGGAAACGTGCTGTTGAATCGTATTCTGGGGGCATCGATTCACAGCTATCCCCAGGGCGAAGACGAGGCCGGCGCCGACCGGCGTCTCGAAGAGATCGCCGGGGAGCTGCGGTCTGAAGGGAAACGACCCTATATCATTTATCTTTCCGCGGATCGGCCGCCCCTCGGGGCGTTGGGGTACGTAAACGCCGCGGCCGAGATCCTGTCCCAGTTGGAGGAGCAGCGGCTGGTCATGGACCACATCGTCATCGCCTCGGGCAGTTCGCTTTCACACAGCGGACTGCTGGTCGGTCTGCGCGTGCTGGGCAGTCGGATTCCGGTTACCGGAGTGTGTGTTCGTCGCAACGCGACGCTGCAGTCCGAACGCGTGGGACACTGCACCCGAGCGCTGGAAAACCTTCTGAACCTGGAGCGGGCGGTGGTCGTACCGGAAGACATTCGCGTGTACGATAAAACTTTCGCGCCGGGCTACGGTCGTTTGAACGTTGCCGTCATCGAGGCGATTCGCCTTCTCGGTGGCACTGAGGGGATCCTCCTGGATCCGGTCTATACCGGCAAATCCATGGCCGGCTTATTGGCCATGATTCGTGCCAAACAGTTTGAAAAAACGCGCAGTGTATTGTTCGTGCATACCGGTGGCACCCCGGCGCTGTTCGCCTACGAGTCGGGATTGCTACAGCCATGAAACGGAGCACCGACCAAATGGTTGTTGTTGAATTCACTGCGCACAATTATGCTTGTCCGGAGCGTCGGCCGTGCAAAACTTCACGGCCTATCTTATTTTCAGGTGTACAAATTGATTCTCTCCGCGCTCGCGCGTGGGGAATCCCTAGATACGCTGGACTCGGCCGTCTGTCGGCAGAGCCGCTTCCGACCTCGTCGGTGGCCCGCACGATAGCGTGCGGGCATCGCGCCCATCCCCGTGCTCACATACGGGGTTTTGTTCCGCGATAAAATCAATATGTCGGTATTTGCGATTTATCGGTTGTCCACAGTTTTCGTGATCCTTATTTTCATGAGCGCGGCGGTTATTGCATCTTCCCAGCAAACGCGTAGAACTTGTAAACCGGCCGCACGATAGAACACATGCTTTCTTGGCTTGCCCGTTTCATCGAAAGGCACCCGCGTCTGCATCGCGCTGCGTTGTGGCTCTGGCGGCGATTTCCGCCACGCCTGGCGGGATTCATGCGAGGTATGCTCACCAGGAACTGGATGGTCGGAGCGGTTGCGGTCATGATCGACGACACCACTTCACCGCCCGAGGTCCTCCTGGTGCAACACAGTTATCGAGCCAAAGGGTCGTGGGGTCTTCCCGGTGGTTCGTTGGAGTCTGTCGAAGGCGACCCCAGCGCTCCGGGCGGCGATCCCTCCCGCGACGATGTCATTGAAGCCACGCTTCGCCGTGAAGTCTGGGAAGAAATCGGCATTGGCCTCGAGGTGGGCCCCTTGCTTCGCGTCGACGCGATTCCGTACGTCTCCGAGGAACCCGGCCCATACCGCCTGGATTTCTATTTCAAGTGCCGACCGGAGGGGGGATTCGAAAGCCTGCGGGACGGAATTCGAACCGGCGCCGTGGCACCACGGTCGCCGGAGGTGATACGGATACGCATGGTTCCTCTGACGCGCCTGGACGATTACGACTTGTATTCATCGGATCGCAGGTTTTTTCGCGACGACCTCCCCAAGCGCGAGCCGGCGTGGATTTCTTCGGACCACCAATCCGAAGCAAGCTGAATCGAAATGCGAACTGTGGCTTATCGGGTCCGGTCGATGCAGGATCGGCGTCAGCGCAGTTTTTCCGTCAGAAAGTCGCTGAATAACGCCCAGGACTTGCGGTCGGCGTCTTCGCGGTAGCGGTCTCCTCCGAAGACGGTGAAGGCGTGGGGCGCGCCGCCGTAGGTCACCATCTGGTGCTTGACGCCCGCCTGCTCCAACTCGTTGGTCAGTGTCGCGAACTGATCCATGGTAATGGCGGTGTCAGCGCTGCCGTGCATCACCAGGATTTCTCCCTTGGTGGCGGCGTAGTCCTGTCCTTCGGGCGTCTGCAGCCCGCCGTGAAAGGTGGCGAAGCCTTTGAGGTCGGCGCCGGAACGCGCCAGTTCGAGCACCGCGGCGCCGCCGAAGCAGTAACCCATGGCGACGGCGTTAGCGGTATCGGCCCCCAAGGTCTTAGCGGCGTCGAGGGCGCCCAGCATGAGCTCGCGCATCTTTTCACGGTCTTGGTACAGCTCCCCGGTGTGCTGCCGCTTGTCCGTCACCTCGGTCGGTCGCACGCCGGCGCCGAACAGATCCGCGGCGAACACCGCGTAGCCCATATCCGCCAGCATGTTGGCGCGCTTTACCTCGTAGTCGGTGAGCCCGTCCCAATCGTGGATCATCAGCACCAGAGGCGCGTTCTTGCCGGGCGAAACGTAATAGCCTTCGTACGCCTGTCCGCGCACGGTGTAGTTGACGTTTTCGCCGCTGGCGGCGGACATTGCCGCCTGAGACTGTGAAACAAAGGCGACGACGACGGCCAGAAACCAGGTACGCATAAGTCTTGAATAATGATTAACGACGGATCGCTTTGTACCAGTAGCCAGTCGTCATTGCAATATCGTCGAACGCCCAATCGGGTCGTGTGCGCCGCCCACGTACGCGGCGCTGCGTCACCGCTAGTGACGCGGCAACCTGGCAAGTGTCGACGACGGCTTAACGTCTGCGAAGCTAGAGAGGGATGATCCGCACCCAAAGGTCCGAGTTGCTCGAGTGCTCCGAGCGAGGAGTAGGACATAGAGGGATTCGGTGAATTCCGTGTCACCGGGGGTCCGACAGGTCTTGAACGTGGCTGGAATCCTCGATGGTTTTTCCATGACGACACATGCTGTAGCACCGCTGGTCCTCCCACATGCACCTTCGAATGTTGGCTTTGACTCTCCAAAGCGTGGACTTCAATCCCTTTCCGGAATCGCATTGTCGACGTTCGCGCGGCGATGTGACAGTCGGGGTCAATATCGGGTTACACTCACTCAGTGTAGAAATACCGACTGCGGGCTCGATGTCCGAAGTTCTGCCTGCGTAGCGTCAATCCAGTAATTGTACTGACGAACATGAAGCTGCTCGTCGTCACCGGCGATCACGGCGCGCCCGATGCGGACAAGCGCGGCGGCCGCTACAACGAAGAAGACCTGACCGCGCACCGGGCCATGGTGGAAGCGCTGTCCAGCTTCGGCGATCTCGATTGCACGTTCTTGACCGATCACGGTGCGTTACTCGATCTGGTGCGGACCACGCATTTCGATCTGGTGGTCAACTTCTGCGACACCGGATTCAAAAACCGGATCACGCTGGAGCTCAACATCCCCGCGTACCTGGAGCTGTTGGGTATTCCGTACACCGGCGCGCCGCCGGCGACGATGGTTTTGTGCTACGACAAGGCGGTCGTGCGCATGCTCGCCGGGTCGCTGGGTATCCCGGTGCCGCGGGAGGCGTTCCTGCCGGCGGCGCGTCTTCCCACGCCGCCGGACGGGCCCTATCCAGGTTTGATCAAGCCCAACCGCGCCGACGGAAGCCTCGGCATCACCAAGGACGCGGTGGTGGGAACGCCGGCGCAGGCGCGCGCCTACCTCGAGTGGTTCCAGCGCGAGCTGCCGGGACGCGACGCCTTGCTGCAGGAGTACCTGGACGGTTCGGAGTACGGCGTCGGGCTCATCGGCAACGACGAATACGGCCTGCAGGCGTTGCCGCCGCTCGAGGTCGACTATTCCTGCTTGCCCGCGGGGCTGAATCCCATTCTCTCGTACGAGTCCAAGGCGATCCCGAATTCGCCCTACTGGACCGACATCAAGTTCCGCCGCGCGTCGCTCGATCCGGACGAGGAAATGCAACTCTTCGAATACGCCAAGCGCCTGTTTACGCGCCTCGGGCTGCGGGATTACGGCCGCTTCGATTACCGCCGCGGCGGCGACGGCGAGATCAAGCTGATGGAGGTCAACCCCAACCCCGCCTGGTCCAACGACGGCAAGCTCGCGTTCATGGCCTCGTTCGCGGGCATCGAGTACCGGCAGCTTCTGCGCCGGATCGTCGACGCCGCGGTGCGCCGGGCCGGCCTCCCGGTTCGCCCCTGACTCAGACCAGCCGCCGCGGTACCACCAGCGTCCACACGCGCTCGCGCACCGGTTGCTCGTTCTCGAAGGCGTGGAGGCGGCAGTGGAAATGAAACGCGTCTTCGGTGCCGGTGAGGGAACTGGTGCATTCCAACCGCACCCCCCAAGCGCCGCGCCGGAATTCCCCGCGCAGCGTGAGTTCGGTGTGCGCCGACAGCGGGTCGTTTTCCAGGATGCGAAAGCGCTTGGTCATCAGCGAGCCGAGCTCGAGGTCTATTTCCTCGATGCGCGCCAGCGCCGCACCGTCGAACTCGCCGCCGTCGCTGCGCAGGGTGTAGACCATTTCGTTGCTGGTGAGATCGATCTCGATAGAACGGCGCATGGGCGCGTGGCGCAGCTTCTTGTGTAGCGTCGCGGGCGCCGCCGCGGGCGGCGGAAACGCGGGCAGGCGGTCGTCCTCCGGTCGCGGCGGACGCACCGGCAGGCGCAAGGTGCTTGTGCCCGTGTACACGCTGAGCGTCGCCGGCGCCGGCGCCGGCCAGGCGATCGGCCAGTAGCTGGAGGACAACGCAAGGCGCAGGCGATGTCCGGCGGGAAACGCGTGCGCGAGATCGTTGAGCTGCAGGCGCACGCGGTAGCGCCGCCCGGGCTGCAGCGGCTGCGGGTGCGCGTGCGAGTCGCGGTGACACAGGTTGAGCAGGCCGTAGCTGACCCGGAGGCTGGAGCCGTCGGGGGCGACGTCGCACAAGCGCGCCGCCAGCAACGCCACCGGTTGGTCCGACGCCAGCTCCAGCTCCAGCAGCGGCGCCCCCAGCAACTCTGTGCGCGCCGCCAGCGGATCGCTGTCGAACACCAGGGATCCGCCGTCGTCGGGACGTTGGTCGCGGGGCATCTCGCCGTCGGCGCCGAAGGCCGACCACTCACCGGCGCGCACCCCGGTGGTCTGGGGCGAGGAAAACGACAACGCCTGCGAGGGCGCCGCGCGACCGTCCAGGTGTCCGACGTTGAGATACCACACCTGCGGCAGGATGCGGTCGCTGGGCCACTGTTCTTCCGCCACCCAGCGGCCCGGCCAGGTCTCGTACTGCGGTTTCGGCGGCACGTTCTCCTGCATCCACGCCCGCAGCAGGGGCTCGTCCAGGATGCCGGTGTCGCGATCCTTGAGCCACTGATCCCACCAGCGGAGGGCTTCCTGCAGGAAGCCGATCGCGGGTCCGGGCACGCCGTCGTGCGGAAAGGTGTGCGCCCAGGGACCGATCAGGCCCTTGCGCGGGCACGAAAGCTTCGCCAACAGGCGCGGCACCGCGTTGCTGTAGCCGTCGGCCCAGCCGCCTATGGCGTACACGGGCACGTCGATGGCGGCGTAGTCTTCGCACACCGACCCGTGCCGCCAGTAGTCGTCGCGCCAGGGGTGCTCCATCCAGCGCGCGGCGAACGGTTGCAGCGCGTCGAGGCGTTGCAGCCACATGTCGCGCCAGTCGGCGCCGACGACCTGGGGGTCGGGCGGGTAGGCGGAATAGATGGTGAGCAGCGACCCCCACTGCATGTTTTCGTTGAGCAGGCAGCCGCCCATGTAGTGCGCGTCGTCCGCGTAGCGATCGTCCGTGGAGCACAAGGTGATGATGGCGCGCAGCGCCGGCGGCCGCAGCGCCGCCACCTGCAGGGCGTTGAAACCGCCCCAGGATATGCCCATCATCCCGACCCGCCCGCTGCACCACGGCTGTTGACCGATCCACTCGATTACCGACAAGGCGTCGCTCAGTTCCTTCGGCGAGTATTCGTCCTCCAGCACGCCGCCGGAATCGCCGGAGCCGCGCACGTCGACGCGCACGCCGGCGTAACCGTGCGCGGCGATATAACGGTGTATGGGCTCGTCGCGAGTGCGCATGAGGTCGCGCTTGCGGTAGGGGATGTACTCCAGAATCGCCGGTACCGGTTCGGCGTGCGCGTCGCGCGGCAGGAACAGTCGCGCCGCGAGGTTTACGCCGTCCGGCATAGGGATGAAGACGTTTTCGATCTCTTGGATTCGCTCCAGCATCGGGTGGCGGCGAGGGCGATTGGGTCAGGCCGCCGGCTTGTGCCGACCACGCTTGGGCAGCAGCTGCTGCGTCGACCAGAAACTCAGCGCCAGGCGCTCACGCGCCTCGCGCTGCGCGTCCAGGTCGAAGCCGTTGACGATGGCCAGCCGGAAGCCGCCCGGCGGCATGGCGTGGGCGGCGGGGGGGCGGTCTTGGTGGAACGTGATCTGGATGCTGGTGATTCCCTCGATCTGCAGCAGCTCGTGCACCACCGCCGGCGGCGGGTGCTGGTACTGCACGTGGTGGGCGCCGAACAGCACGGCGCTGTACCCGGTGCGGCGTTCGTTGTCCGCGAACGACCACGCGGCGTCCGCGTACAGGCCGACCAGGGCTTGCACCCAACCGCGGCCGTACAAATCGGGCCACTGGTCGGCGAAGCGCAGGTGGGCCTCGATGATTACGTTGCCGATGGTCTCCAGGTTCAACATGCCGGTGTAGCCGCCGAGGTGCGTGCGGACCCAGTCTGCGCAGTACGCCTCCAGCTGTGGCCGCGGCTCCGTCCACACGATCCAATGGTCGAACATCCCGCCTTGCAGCGGTACCCCCGTGGCGTGGCGCCACCAGACGGGTTCGCCGTCGACCACGGCGACGTCGGTGCTGACGTGCTCGCCTTGCAGCAGCGTCACCCACATGTGCCCGGGACGCTGGCCCAGCTTGTACTCCCTGGCGGTGCGGAAGATGCGGGATCCGGAGCCCATGCCGCGCATGTTGTAGATCGGTTTGGAGAACACCGGGAAACGCGGCGGCTCGATGCCGTGCGGGCCGCACTCCAGCTGCTGGCTCTCGGCAATCATCAGCTTGTTGTAGACCCACTTGTAGTGCGGGTACCACAGGTACGCGTCGCCGTCTTCGGTCGGCACGCGCACGTTGTCGGGACACGCGGCGTTCTCGAAGTACTGCAGACGCCAGGGGTCGGCCTCACAGATCGGCATACGTCCTCCTCCGGCCCTCCTCCGGGCTCCTCCGGGTCGGACCAACTCAATTATTGGAAATGATTCGGTTTTTCGGCAAAAACGGGCCCCATTTTCGGCTTAGACGCGGATTTTTACTAGCGAAACGCGTCCATTACGCAAAACGCGGAAAACGGGCCCGAACATCCGATCCCGTATGAGCCTGCCGTCCGGACCGCGCCCGCGGTGGCACAGGGCCTTGTCGCGGCATCCTCGGTGACCGCGAACGTTGTTTGAATCGGTGCATTCGACCACGGTATTTGCGCGCAAGATCCGTGGATTCGGTGCAGGCTTGGTTTCAGCGTTTACGCGCGGTGACCAGGCCCGAGATCGCCTCCGCGATCTCACGGCTGAGGGCGGCCAGCGCCCGGCTCTGTGCCGCGACCAGGGCCTCGTAGTCCGAAGAGGCCACGGGCTCGGTAATGCGCGAGCGCCGCACCAGCAGCGCTCGCCGCCGCTTCGATTCCACCAGGGCCCAGCCCACCACCAGCGACACGCTCTCGCCGAGCTTGCCTTCGTACGCCTGTACCGAAAGCAGCAGGCTGTGGGTGAGGTCGAAGGGTGGATCGGCGGGATACACGACCACGCCGCTGGTTCCCAGCAGGGTGGCGAGGTTTTCCCCGAGCACGCGCAGGAAGTCCTCCTTCAGCGGACCGCCCCAGCGGTGAAACTCGTCCACCTGCAGGCGGTTGGAACTGAGGCGGGTAACGATCTGAGGGCGGTCGAGAAACTCCGGGAAGCTTGCCGGTCCGACGCCGAGGGCCAGGTCCAGGTGTTGACTCGATACGCCGGGTGTCCTTTCCGTCGGCGGGAGCGCACTCAGTGTGTAGAATGTTGCGGGCGCGCTGCGGCCGGCGCAGCCAACGGTCGTCACGGCGAGCGCGAGCGCGACGACGACGAGGGCGTTCGTGCTTAAGGTTTTCTTGCTCATCTGGCGCGTCCTTTGCCCTGTATCAGGGCCTCCGGGTGTCGTTCGAGATAATCCGCCATAAGGCGTATCGATCGGGCGGCGTTGGATAGCTCCACCAGGGTGCGCTCCAACTCGCGGCGTGCCACCGAACCGTCGCGCAGCAGACTGTGCGCGGTGGTCAGCGTCTTGCGCGCCTCCGCGAGCACGTCGTTCAAGCTCGGGCTGGTCTGCGAGTTGAGACCGGTCGCCAGCGCCTGCATCTGATCGAGGGCTCCGTTCAACGAACGCAGCGATGCCTGCAGCTCGCTGGAGTTGACCAGCGTATTGGTACCTTTGAGGGTGTCGCGCAATTCGCCGGCGATCTCTTCGATGGGCGTGCGCTCGAGTTTGTGCAGCACTCGTGTGAGGCTGGTGGTGATCCGCTGCAGGGTCGTGGGGATGGTCGGCACCACGAGGTAGTCGCCTTCGCGCCGCACCGTCGCAGGCGGCGCGTCGGGGTGAATGTCCAGCTTCACTAGCAGTTGGCCGGTCAGCAGATTGGCCACGTCCAGTTGCGCCCGCAGACCCTTTTCCACCAGTCGCGTGAGGCGCTCCGCGTCGGTCGCCTCGGAGATGCCGATCGGGACCGCGCGGCCGGGCTCGATCACCATGAGTACACGCACCCGGAATTCCAGCTGTTCCACGTCGACCTCCAGCGCCACGTCTTCCACCTCGCCGAGCTTGATGCCCGCGAGCTCGACCGGTGCACCGACAGTGAGTCCCCGCGCCGATTCGGTGAAGTACGCGAGGTAGTACTCCCTCTCGGCGTAGGTCTTGCGGTGGGCGGCTTCGCGATTTTCGAACAGCGCGAACACCTGGTCCTCGTCCGCGGGCGCACCGGGGTCCGTTTGCGGCGGTACGTCGAAGGAAACACCGCCGACCATGAGCGAGACGAAGGATTCGGTTTCCACCTTCAGGCCGTCCGCGCTCAGCGAGACGTCGACGCCTCCGGCGTCCCAGAAGCGCGTGTTGCCGCGCACGAGCCGGTGAAACGGATCGCGCACAAAGATGCGGATGCTTACCGCCTTGCCGTCATCGTCCAGCGCGTAGCCCACGACCTCGCCGGCCTTGATCTGGCGGAAGTAGACTGGGGCACCGATCTCGAGCGAGCTCAGGCGCTGGGCACGGAGCGTGAAGTGACGACCGGGTTCGTCCGCGGTCACGACCGGCGGTCTCTCGAGCCCGGTGAAATGCCGGGTCTTACGGCCTTCCGTCGCCGGCGCGATGCCGATGTAGGCGCCCGAGAACAGCGTCCCGAGCCCGGTCACCTGGCCGGCCGAGATGCGCGCCCGCACCACCCAGAACTGGGTCTGTTCGGTGAGGTAGGGTTCCGTCCCTTTTTCCAGTTGCGCCGTGACCACAACGTGGGAGAGGTCCTCACCGATGCCGATGATTGTTACCTTGCCGACTTCCACGTCCTTGTATTTCACCCTGGTTTTCCCGGCCTCCATCCCGGCCGCGCTCTGGAACGTGATGGTTACCGTGGGTCCTTTCTCGGACAGGGCCTTGTACGCCAGCCACGCACCGACGACGGCCGCCACCAGAGGGATGAGCCAGACGATGGAGAAGCCGCTGCGTTCTGCGATCAGCGCTTCCGGGAACTGCGGCTCGGGCGCCCGCGGTGTTTCTGTGTCCGTCATGTCTTCGATTCCAGGCGGTCCCAGATGAGCCGCGGGTCAAAAGACATCGCCGCAAACATGGTGAGCACGACCACCGCCGCGAAGAACACGGCACCGGCGCCGGCATCGACGTTGGCGAGGCCTCCGAGCTTCACCAGCGCTACCAGGATGGTGACGACGTAGACGTCCACCATGGACCAGCGTCCGACCGCCTCGGTGATGCGAAACAACCGCGTGCGGTCGTGCGGCCGCGACGCGGACCTGCGCTGCACGGAAACGAGGAGATAGCCTAGAACCAGTATCTTCATGATCGGCACGG
>CAMYIN010000108.1 GCA_947258495.1 uncultured Gammaproteobacteria bacterium | reverse complement strand
GGGTCATCGCCCCCTATCCGACGCTCTCGGAAGTCGGCAAGCGCGCCGCCGGCAGCTACTACGCGCCGAAACTGTTCAGCGAGCGGACCCGCAGGATCGTCCGGTTCCTGCAGAAATTCTGAGCGCCGGGCGGCGGCGGGCTGGCGGCGGTGTGCGGAAATGCAGGGACACGGACACGCTTTCCCGGGACGAAACGCCGTTCAGTTGTCACCATCACGTCAGAACGACAATTTTTCCGCCGGCCGCGTTCATCTCCATGCACCGATGCGCTTCAACGATTCGATCGAGGGAAAAAACCTGACCGATCTGCACTCGAAGCGCACCGGTTTCGAGCTGCTCCACCAAATCCTGGAGCGGGGTGCGTACAAAATCATCCGCGCCTCCTCCATAGGTCGTAAGGCTCACCGCCGTCGGGATCGCCTCCATTGGACTAAAGGAGTCGAGCGACCATTTGTCGCCAACCATGCCCGTCATGCAGACAACGCCTTTCGGTTTGGCGCAGCGCAACGAGTCCTTCAGTGTTGCCGTTCCGACGAGTTCAAGCACCTTGCTGACGCCACCGGGGAAGATTTCCCTGACCTGACCGGTGATCTCACCGGTATCGATGAAGACCTGGTCCGCGCCATTGTCACGCAGCAGCTTCTCCCGCTCCGGTCTGCGGGTCGTAGCGGCGACGACCGCGCCATGCTTCCTGGCGATCGCCGCCGCCGCAAGACCGACAGACGACGTGCCGCCGCGAATGAGAAGCCGGTCGCCTTTTTCAAGATTCAGAGACTTGAAGAGCGATCCCCACGCCGTTTGCAGCATTTCGGGGACGGCGCCGAGCGTCTCCCAACCAAGGCTGGTTTCAAGTTTCCGCACTTGCGTTGCGGGCACGCGTGTAAACTCGGCATACCCACCGTTGAACTGACGGCCCATGCCACCCATCGCGGTGGCAACGATGTCGCCTCTCTGGAATTCGCCGCCCGGCGCGTCTTCGACCACGCCGACAGCTTCGATGCCCGGAATTATCGGGAACTTCACCGTCGGTGAATGCCCCTGCCGGGTAAAAAGCTCTGACCGATTAAGGCCAAAAGCCTTTACACGGATCTGGACTTCGCCGTCTGCGGGCAGCGGAACCGGGCACGTCTCAAGTTTAAGAACCTCGGGCCCACCAGATTCATAAATGACGGCCGCTTTCATTGTTTTTGCCATCGTCACGCCCCTACCGGGGCCGCGGAGAGGTGGTAGAGAAGATGTAACGCGCGATCTTCCACTCACCGTCATCGCGTTTTCGAAAGACGAAAAGCTCCTGATTGCCTTCGGACGCCCCATCTCCGGTAGTGTTGATCTTGACGAGGCCAGACGAATTCGTCCGCGCGAACGCCCAGTCCGGCGCGACCTGCAGGATTTCGACGATCTCGAACTCGATATCGAGCGTGATCGCCTCGAATACGTGCTCATACGCTTCACGCACGGCATCCGCGCCCACCTGGGATGGGCTATGTTGCGGCATGAACACCCCGTCGTCGGCGTAAAGTTTCATGATGGCGCCCGTGTCGGAGGCGTTGAGGGCGGTCTCATAGGTTGTGAGCACTTTTTTTATCTTCGCCTGGTCGCTTCCCTGCTGGGCCGCGGCGATTCCGGCTGAAAACACAATGACACTTACAGCCGCGAATACTGGTTTCATAAGATTTGCCATGGTTCTATTCCCTTGTTTCGACGTGCGATTGCCGCCTCGACAATCTAGGGACTTTCCATTTTTGATATTAGTCGTTACTTTCGGGAATCATTGTTCTGTTTTTGGGAAAATAGATGTCTGATCTGAACGCCCTGATGATTTTCGCGAAAGTTGCGGAAGCCAATGGTTTTTCCAAAGCGGCGCGACGGCTCGACATTCCCGTCTCGACTGTGAGCCGTAAGGTCGCCGAATTGGAGGACCAGCTTGGAGTTCGCTTGCTGGAGCGCTCAACAAGGAGACTGCGTCTGACGGATATCGGCGCGGAGGTACTTGAACATGCGCAGCGCGGCGTCGAGGTCGCGGAGGCAGTCGACAGCGTTGTTTCCAATCAACTGGCGGAAGTAAAGGGCACGGTTCGTTTATCGGCCCCGCCAAACATATCCGACAACCTCCTGGCGCCGGTCGTCAACGCATTTCGGGCGGCCTACCCGGCCGTCAGGGTTCGGATCATGGTCACCGAGCGCCACGTCGATCATATTGCCGAAGGAATCGATATTGCGTTCCGCGTCGGGCCGTTGAGGGATTCCTCGCTTACCGCGCGGACAGTGTTACGTTATCGGCATCGGCTTGTTGCAAGCCCGGACTATCTTTTAAACCATGAACCGCCACGGCGGCCAACCGACCTACTTGAACATCGGTTGCTCGCCTTTTCGTTCTGGGCGCAAGATAGCACATGGACGTTCTACCAGGGCGACAGGCAGGAGACGATATCATTCCAGCCTTATCTCGCAATGAACGATTATGCCGGTCTCGCGGCGGCGCTCGTTTCAGGGGGCGGTATCGGCGATTTACCGCAGATCGTATCGCCATCGCTTGTTAAAGAGGAGAGTCTGGTCGAAGTCATGCCGGAATGGCGCTTTCGCGCGGTCGATCTGTCTGCGGTGCATTTAGGCAATCGCCATATCCCGCGCGCCGTGCGGCTGTTCAAGGAATTTGCAACTCAAATGGCGCCGACGCTGTTCGAAGACCTGCCGGATTAGAGCGTTTCACGATTGAGTGTTAAAGAATTTGCAGAAGGCAGGTCGGGCGGGAAGCCGGACCCGATGGCCCGGC
>CAMYIN010000107.1 GCA_947258495.1 uncultured Gammaproteobacteria bacterium | reverse complement strand
ACAAGAATGTCATTCCAGCCGACCGCTGGCGCGATCCCTACATGAGCGCCGCGGAGTTGAACGAACAAATCGAACAGGGTGTCGTGTTCTGGGGTGCCTGGCGCGGCGATGCACTCCTGGGTGTGGCCGGCATACAGGATCGCGGCGACGTGGCGCTGGTGCGGCACGCGTACGTCGCCGGCGATGCGCAGCGCAGCGGTTGCGGGAGCGCACTGCTGCGCCACCTGGAGGGCGTGGAAAAAACCCGACCGTTGCTGGTGGGCACCTGGGCGGACGCCCGCTGGGCCGTCGATTTTTACCGCAAGGCCGGATACAGCCTGGTGCCCTCGGCTACTAAGGACGCTTTGTTGAAAAAGTACTGGACGATACCGCAACGGTACTGAGCAAACGTTTGCCACCGGCCGGTTAGCGGTAGCAGCGAAGTGTGTTTACCTGCCCCATGCACGCCGTGTGCGGGCCTTGAGGAGAACCGATGGCGGATAAAATCGAAACATTAAAAAACGACCTGATTGCAAAAGGTGTCAAGTACGCGTTCGCCGCCTACTCCGACATACACGGCGTTTCCAAATCGAAAACCGTGCCTATCGCCCATCTGGATCGAATGATGGGCGGCTCGGAACTGTGCACCGGTGCGGCACTGGACGGCGTGCCACAGGACGTAAGCGACGAAGAAATCTCGCCGCGACCGGACCCCGACAGCGTGATCATCTGTCCGTGGCGTCCGGACGTGGCATGGTTCGCCAGCGACCTGTATCTCGAGAACAAACCGTTCGAGCCCTGCTCGCGCAATATCTTCAAACGGGTTCTCGCCAAAGCCGACGCCATGGGCTACACATTCAACTTCGGCATCGAGCCGGAGCTTTTTCTGCTGAGAGACAACGACCAGGGCGGTTTCGATCCCATCGGTCCGCGCGACAACCTGGCCAAACCCGCTTATGATGTGCGCAGCACCCTGGACAGTCTGTTTCTGCTCGAACAGATCGTCGATGCCCTGAACAGCATTGGCTACGACGTCTACTCCTACGATCACGCAGGCGGCAACGGCCAGTTCGAAATCGATTTCAACTACAGCGACGGCCTGACCATGGCCGATCGTTTCGTATTTTTCCGCCTGCTGGTGCACGAGATCGCGTATCAGAATGGTTGTTTTGCGTCGTTCATGCCCAAACCCTTCGGTGATCGGGCGGGTAGCGGCGCCCACTACAACATGTCGCTGGCCGACAGAAAAACCGGGGAGAATCTGTTCGAGTCGAGTGACGACGCCCGCGGCTGTGATCTGGGTTCTCTCGGCTACCACTTCATCGGCGGCATCCTGAAACACCTGCCGGCACTGTGCGCAGTAGTCTCGCCGACCATCAACAGCTACAAGCGCCTGATCAAGGAAGGCAGCATGTCCGGTTTCACCTGGGCGCCGGTGTTCGCATGTTTCGGCAACAACAACCGCACCAACGCGGTGCGAGTACCGCTGGGCGGCGGACGGGTCGAGTTACGCGCCGCCGATATCGCCAACAATCCCTACCTGGGGGGCGCCCTGGTACTGGCTGCCGGCCTGGAAGGCATCGAGCAGAAACTCGACCCGGGCGCGCCGCACACGGAGAACATGTACCTCAAGACCGACGCGCAACTTGCGGAGCTTGGCGTGAGTTATCTGCCGCGCACACTCAACGATGCACTCGACGCTTTCGAGCACGATCCGCTGTGCCGGGAGATTTTCGGTGAGCTGATGTGGCAGACCTATCTGGACTTCAAACGTGGGGAATGGGAGGAGTACATGAACCATGTGTCCGACTGGGAAGTGAACCGCTACCTGAAGTTTTATTGAGAACGATTATGGGGCGCATAGCTGGATTCGATCATGTGGCGATTCCGATGGAGCGAGTCGACGAGATGCTCGCGTTTTACCGGCAGCTGGGCTTTCGCGTGGACGAAAGCAATGCCCCAAGGTATGCCGTTCACTTCGGCGCAAACAAGATCAACCTGCACGCGCCTGCTGTCTGGCGTGACCAGGCTTTTACCTTGCGGGGGCCGACGGCACTACCCGGGTGCGGTGATTTCTGTTTCGTGTGGTCGGGCGATCAGGACGCGCTGAAGAACATGCTATCGGCAGCCGACGTTCAGATCCTCGAAGGCCCAGTGCCGCGCCTGGGCGCACGCGGCGACGGCAGGTTGCGGGGTTCGAGCATCTACGTTCGCGACCCCGATTCCAACCTGCTCGAATTCATGATCTACCCCGCCGCCTGAACGAGGTCGGCAATAACCCAGGGAAGCGACGATGAGCGATTGTTTGTTTCACATGGTGTCCGGGGCCCCACAGCCTGTGGCGCCATTTTCACACGCCACCGAAGTCGACGGCTGGGTGTTTCTCACCGGACAGATGCCTACCGACCCCGATGCCAGTGACGCGCCGTTGCCGCCGGACGTGGAAACACAGACCCGACGCGTGATGGACAACCTGATTCTGGTGCTCGAGGGCGTCGGGCTGGGTCTGCAGCACGTGGTTTCGGCACGCGCCTTTTTGACTAACTTCGAACGCGACTACGCGGCCATGAACGACGTATACAGCTCTTATTTTCCGGCCGATCGGCTGCCGGCGCGAACCTGCGTCGGGGTAACCGGGCTGGCGGTCGGCGCCCTCGTCGAGATCGACATGATGGCCCGGCGTCCCTGAAGCGAGGCAACATGAAAACGGCAACCCGCACGATCCTCGGAAAATGCCACTGTGGCAACATCGCCTTCGAACTGCAGTGGCCGCAAGCGGACGGTGAAATCGCGGTACGGGCC
>CAMYIN010000106.1 GCA_947258495.1 uncultured Gammaproteobacteria bacterium | reverse complement strand
GCTGCAAGAAGCCCAACGGCGGGGCGCCAGTGCGGCGGAAGCGTCGGTGAATCGCAGTCGTGGCTTGTCGGTAACGGTGCGCCTGGGCGAGGTGGAAACCGTGGAATACAATCGCGATAAGACGCTTTTGGTGAGCGTCTACTTCGGCCACAAGACCGGCTCCGCCAGCAGTTCGGATTTCTCGCCCCAGGCCGTGGCCGACACCGTGCGCGCCGCGTGCAGCATCGCCAAATACACCGCCGAAGACCCCTGCGCCGGGCTCGCCGACCGCGAGTGCCTTGCGACCGAGGTGCCGGACCTGGATCTCGATCATCCTTGGGATTTGACCCTGGATAGGGCCACAGATCTTGCCCGCGACTGCGAGCAAGCGGCGCGCGAAGAGGACGAGCGCATCACCAATTCCGAGGGCGCCACCGTGTCCAGTCACAGCGGTTCCGAAGCCTACGCCAACACCCACGGTTTTGTCGGCACGGTCTCCGGCACCCGGCACAGCCTCAACTGCGCCGTGATCGGGGAGCAGGCCGGCCGCATGCAGCGCGACTACTGGTACAGTCTGGCGCGTGATCCGCGCGCCCTGGAATCGCCGCAACAGGTGGGCCGCTCGGCGGCAGCGCGCACGGTGCGGCGTTTGGGGGCGAAAAAGATCACGACGCGCACCGCGCCGGTCCTGTTCGAGGCGCCGGTGGCGAGCAGTCTGCTGTCGCACTTCATCGGCGCCATACGGGGCAGCGCCCTGTATCGCAAGGCTTCGTTCCTGCTCGATGGCTTGAATGAGCCGGTGTTCCCGCCTTTCGTCCACATCCATGAGCAGCCACATTTGTTGGGGGCCATGGGGAGCGCCCCGTACGACAACGAGGGCGTAGCCACCCAGGCACGCGACCTCGTCGGCGGCGGCGTGCTGCGCGGCTACGTGCTGGATTCCTACTCGGCGCGCAAGCTCGGCATGCAGACAACCGGCAACGCCGGGGGCGTGCACAACCTGTCGATCGGCCCGGCTCCGGGTGATCTCGACTTCGCCGGCCTGCTCAAGGAAATGGGCACCGGGCTGTTGGTTACCGAGCTCATCGGCTTCGGCGTGAACGTGGTGACCGGCGACTACTCGCGGGGGGCCGCGGGTTTCTGGATCGAGAACGGCGAGATCCGATATCCCGTCGAAGAAATCACCATTGCCGGGAACCTGCGGAACATGTTTCAGCAGCTCAGCCATGTGGGCAACGACGTAGACGTGCGTGGCAATATCCGCTGCGGTTCGATCCTGCTCGAAAATCTCACCATTGCCGGTGCCTAGCGGAGCGTCGGCGCAGCGGCGGGGAAGCGCCTTGCGCCGCGTAAACACCTCCAGTTCGCAACGGCTTGCCGTGCCGGTGCGTAACGCTGGGCTATAATGCGCGCTTGGTTTCAGCGTCCAGCGGTACCATATCCGGCAACAAGTCAATGACGTATCGGGAGTAATCGATCATGCCTATCTACGCGTATGTCTGCGGCGGTTGCGGGCAGGAGCTGGAGGCGCTGCAGAAAATCAGCGACCCACCTCTGCAGGACTGTCCTGCGTGCGGGAAACCGCAACTGGCGAAAAAGGTGACGGCTGCGGCGTTTCGCCTCAAAGGCACCGGCTGGTACGAGACCGATTTCAAGAACAAGGATAAGAAAAAGGCGGACAAGACCGCAGACAAAAAGGCGGGTGGAGAAAAACCGGGCAAGGAATCCGGCTCCGCCGGCGGCGGTTCCTCCGATACCAAGAGCAAGAAACCATCGGCGAGCAGTTCCAAGGGGGGCTGAAACGCCGACGCCGGGCATCCGCAAAGAGCAGAAGAAAAACAGAAGAGGACGTGCATCCATGCGTAGCCATTACTGCGGGCGGGTAGGCGAAGAACTGGTCGACGAACAGATCAGCGTGTGCGGCTGGGCGCATCGGCGGCGCGACCACGGAGGCGTGATATTCGTTGACCTGCGGGATCGGAGCGGCCTGCTGCAGGTGGTGGCGGACCCGGACGAGGCCGAGGCGTTCGCCAACGCCGACAAGGTGCGCGGTGAGTACGTGCTGCGCGTAACCGGGCGCGTGCGACGGCGGCCGCCGGGTACCGAGAACCCGGAACTGTCGACGGGAAAGGTGGAGATCTACGCGCAGGAGTTTGAGATCCTGAATCGGGCGCTGCCGCTGCCGTTTCAGCTCGACGACATCGACGTCAACGAAGCGGTGCGATTGAAGTACCGGTATCTGGATCTGCGGAGACCGGAAATGCAGCACCGGTTCCACCTGCGTCACCGGGTCGTTCGATCCCTGCGCGTGTTCCTGGAGGAGAACGAATTCATCGAGATCGAGACTCCGGTGCTGACGCGTTCGACGCCGGAGGGCGCGCGCGATTACCTGGTACCGAGCCGTACCCAGGCCGGCCACTTCTTCGCGTTACCGCAATCGCCGCAGCTGTTCAAACAGATTCTGATGGTGGCGGGTTTCGAGCGCTACTACCAGATCGCGCGCTGTTTCCGCGACGAGGACCTGCGCGCCGACCGCCAGCCCGAATTCACCCAGCTCGATGTCGAAACCGCGTTCCTGGACGAAAGCCAGATCACGGCCTTGATGGAGGCGATGATACGCCGGGTATTTCGCGACGTGCTGCAGCAAGAACTGCCGGAGCCGTTTCCGCGCCTGAATTACGCCGACGTCGTGCAACGTTACGGCACCGATCGCCCCGATCTGCGCAATCCCCTGGAGCTCGTGGAGTTGGGAGACCTGATGCGGGAAGTCGAATTCAAGGTGTTCGCCGCGCCCGCCCAGGCCGGCGGCCGGGTGGCCGCGTTGCGCGTGCCCGGCGGCGGCCGCCTGACCCGGCAGCAGATCGATCACTACACCGCATACGTGAAGCAGTTCGGCGCCAAGGGCTTGGCGTACATCAAGGTCAACGATCCGGGTGGGGGGCGCGAGGGCCTTCAGTCGCCGATCCTCAAGTTTCTTCCCGACGGGGTCATCGCCGACGTGCTCTCGCGCACCGCGGCCGAAAAAGACGATCTGATTTTCTTCGGCGCCGACCGTTCGAACGTGGTCAACGAATCCCTGTCGGCGCTGCGAGACCGACTGGGGGCGGACCTGGCGATCCTGGAGCCCGGCTGGCGGCCGTTGTGGGTCGTCGATTTTCCCATGTTCGAGCGCGACGCCGACAGCGGACGCTGGCAGTCCCTGCATCACCCGTTCACCGGCGTGCAACCGGAACACGTCGATCTGCTTGAGTCCAATCCCGGAACCGCGTTGTCCCGGGCCTACGACATGGTCTTGAACGGCGCAGAAATCGGTGGTGGATCGATCCGTATCCATCAGGAGGCGGTGCAGGAGCGCGTGTTTCAGATTCTCGGTATCGAGGCGGACGAAGCCCGGCGGAAGTTCGGCTTCCTCCTGGACGCCCTGCAGTACGGCGCGCCGCCGCACGGCGGCATCGCCTTCGGTTTGGACCGCTTGGTGGCGATGATGGCCGCGTCCGATTCGATCCGCGATGTGATCGCGTTTCCGAAAACACAAAAGGCGACCTGTCTCATGACGGAGGCGCCGGCGGTGGTCGGCGCGGAGCAATTACGCGAATTACACATCCGTTTGCGCAAGTCGAAGACGCCGGCGGAGTAATCCGCAACCGGCTCCAGGGCGATTTCGCGACGTGCCCGCGACGAAATCCTGCTCCACCCGGAAGTGTGTTGCGGTACGGCGATCCCGAATGAGCGACGATCGTTACAAGCGTCCGGAATCGGTACTGGTCGTGGTTTACACCGCGGGCCTGCGGGTATTGCTGCTGCACCGCGTCGACCGGCCGGATTTCTGGCAGTCCGTCACCGGCAGCCTGAAGTGGAACGAGCAGCCCCCGGAGGCCGCGGTGCGCGAGCTCCAGGAAGAAACCGGACTTGCCGACGGGGGCCGATTACGCGATTGGCGCACGACTTTCCGCTTCGAAATCCTGCCGGGTTGGAGCCGCAGATTTCCGCCGGGAACGAAATACAATCTCGAGCACGTGTTTTCTCTGCAGCTCCAGTCGGAGCGCGCGGTCACGCTCAACCCGCGCGAGCACGACGCGTACCGCTGGTTGGATCACGCCGAGGCGGCGCACAAGGTGTGGTCCTGGACCAACCGCGAGGCGATCGAGCGATTGACCGATCTCCGTGACGCGACACCGCCGTGATCGGTGTCGCGCTGCGTGCGCGCCGAATGCGTGCAACGCATCGGCGCGTTCTGTTACCGCGGCGCCGCAATACTCTGGAGCGACGTCGGCTGCCGAACTCGACTTCAACCAACTGTTGGGCATCAATGATGGCGGTGGTAAACTCCGCGCAACCGAATTCCCGCAATCATTCGAATCAGCGCTGCAGATGTCTTCGACTTAGCATGGCTGGCCACAGCAAATGGGCTAACATCCGATTTCGCAAGGCCGCCCAGGACGCCAAGCGCGGCAAGTTGTTTACCCGGCTCATCCGCGAGATCACGGTGGCCGCGCGCGACGGCGGCGGAGACCCCGCCGCCAATCCGACGCTGCGGGCGGCCGTCGACAAGGCGCTGGCCGCGAACATGACCAAGGACAACGTGGAGCGCGCAATCGGTCGCGGCACGGGCGATCTCGAGGGAGTCAACTACGAAGAAGTTCGCTATGAAGGCTACGCCCCGGGCGGCATCGCGGTACTCGTGGATTGCACCACGGACAACCGCAACCGCACCGTGAGCGAAGTGCGGCACGTCTTCAGCAAGCACGGCGGTAATCTGGGGACCGACGGCTCGGTGGCGTATCTGTTCGACAAAATCGGGGTCGTCAGTTTTCCTTCCGGCAGCGACGAGGACCGCATCGTCGAGATCGCGATCGACGCCGGCGCGGAGGATGTGCGCGTCGACGACGACGGCGCCATCGAGGTGATCACATCGCCGGAAGGATTTCAGGCAGTCTGCGATGCGTTTCGCAGCGCGGAGCTAAATCCGGACAACGCGGAAGTGGTGCAGCGCGCCAGCACTGAGGTGTCACTGAACGAAGAAGACGGGGAAAAACTGTTGAAGATGTTGGATGCGTTGGAGGAACTGGACGACGTCCAGGACGTCTTTACCAACGCGGACCTTCCAGATTCGCTGTTGCAAGCGGAGGCGGGTTAGATTGAACTCGATGTGCCAAGGTCGAGGTGTCTGAATGACGCCGCAGACCGCGGTCCCTGATCGCCCGAGATTTCGGGTTCTGGGTGTGGACCCGGGATCCCGCATTACCGGATTCGGTATTGTTGAACTGCGCAGCCGCAGCCTGCACTACGTCCACGGCGGGTGCATCAAGCTCGCGCAGTATCCGTTCGCCGTGCGCCTGCAGCACATCTATCGGGAACTCGCCGCCGTCATCGAGCAGCACCGCCCGCAGGTGATGGCCGTGGAAAAGGTGTTCGTCGCCCACAATCCGGAGTCCGCATTGCGTTTGGGGCACGCCCGCGGGGCGGCGATGGTCGCGGCGACGAACGCGGCCCTGGAGGTCGTGGAGTACACCGCGCTGCAGGTGAAGCAGGCGGTGGTGGGTAACGGCAAGGCCGACAAGGGGCAGGTGCAACACATGGTGCGTGTGTTGTTGGGATTGCGCCGCAAGCCGGTCGCCGATGCGGCCGACGCACTGGCGTGCGGCATCTGTCATCTGCACACCTGGGAAAACGCGCGGCGCATGCACGCCGGCTCACAGGGCGCGGGTACGGCGTCGTGATCGCGTCGCTGCGCGGAAAGCTGCTGGAAAAGCGGCCGCCGGTGCTGGTGGTCGATGTGCACGGCGTCGGCTACGAGCTGGAGGCGCCGATGACCACGTTCTACGATCTTCCGTCCGTGGGCGGGGACACGCTGCTGCACACCCACATGGTGGTGCGCGAGGATGCGCAGCGGCTCTACGGATTCAGTCAGGCGCAACAACGCGACCTGTTCCGCAGCCTGTTGCGGGTGAACGGCGTCGGACCGCGCGTCGCCCTGGCCATATTGTCGGGGCTCTCGATCCAGGAGTTTCTGACCTGCATGACCGAACAGGACGTCGAGCGCCTGATCCGGGTACCGGGGATCGGCCGCAAGACCGCGCAGCGCCTCATCGTCGAGATGCGGGACAAAACCCTGGATACCGTGGTCTCCGCAACCACCGATGCGACGAATGTAACGCACGGCGTAGCCGCGGATCCCGTCGGCGATGCCGTGAGTGCCTTGATATCACTGGGGTACAAGCCGGTGGAGGCCAGCCGGGCCGTGCGTAAGGTGGCCGGTGACGGCGCCTCCAGCGAAGAGATCATCCGCCAGGCGCTGCGATCCTTATCGGGAGCGGCACCGTGAGCGACGAGGGGATTCTTTCACCAACGGTTGCGTTGTCGGGCGACGAACAGATCGTCGACCGCAGTCTGCGGCCCACGAACCTGGGCGATTTCGTCGGCCAACCCAAGCTTTGCGAGCAGCTGGACATCTTCATTCGCGCGGCCCGGCGGCGCAAAGAGGCCCTCGATCATGTCTTGTTTTTCGGCCCGCCGGGGCTCGGCAAGACTACGCTGGCGCACATCGTTGCCCACGAATTGTCGGTGAATCTGAGACAGACATCCGGCCCGGTGCTGGAAAAAGCCGGAGACCTGGCGGCGATTCTCACGAACCTCGAACCGCAGGACGTCCTCTTCGTGGATGAGATACACCGGCTGAGTCCGGCGGTGGAAGAGATTTTGTATCCGGCCATGGAGGACTATCAGCTCGACATCGTCATCGGCGAAGGTCCGGGCGCACGGTCGCTGAAGCTCAACCTGCCCGAGTTTACCCTGGTGGGCGCGACCACCCGCGCGGGCTTGTTGACCTCGCCGTTGCGGGACCGCTTCGGCATCGTGCACCGCCTGGACTATTACACCGCCGCCGATCTGGCGCATATCGTGAGACGATCGGCGGGCATACTCGGAGTGCCTATCGACGATTCGGGAGTCGTCACGGTGGCGGCGCGATCGCGCGGCACGCCCCGGATCGCCAACCGTCTATTGCGCCGTGCGCGGGACTACGCCGAGATCAAGGGCGACGGCCGGCTCTCGGGCGAGGTCGCGAAGCGCGCCCTGGACATGCTGGAAGTGGATGAGCACGGACTGGACGTTCTCGATCGCTGTCTGCTGGAGGCCGTCATACACAAGTTCGACGGCGGTCCGGTCGGCATCGACAACCTGTCGGCGGCGGTGGGCGAAGAGCGCGGCACCATCGAGGACGTTATAGAACCGTATCTGATCCAGCAGGGATTTCTGATGCGTACGCCCCGCGGCCGGGTGGCGACCAAGAGCGCGTGGCGTCATCTGGGATTGGCGGCACCGCAGTCGGCAGCGCAACCGACGCTGTTCGACGACGAATCGTGAGCGTACGACGTGCCGAGGCAGGCGAAAAACCGTTTGTCGCTGAATCGCCGATGAGCGTCGAATACTCGATCCCCATTCGCGTCTACTATGAGGATACCGATGCGGCGGGTGTTGTATACTACGCGAATTATCTGCGTTTCATGGAACGTTGTCGCACGGAGTGGCTTCGACACATCGGTTTTGACATTCGCGAAGTGAGCGAACGCTTCGGAGTGGTTTTCGCGGTGCATTCCGCGACCATTCGCTACATCAAGCCGGCGCGATTGAGCGATCTTCTGGCGGTGGGCATGTCGATTGAAGGTTGCCGCCGCGCGAGCCTCGGTGTGAAACAAGAAATCCGGTGCCAAGGTGAATTGTTGAGCCGGGGTGACATTAAGCTCGCGGTGGTAGACGCTGATCGATTCCAGCCGCGGCCCATCCCCAATGAGATTCTCGAGAGAATCAATACATGGAAAATGCCATAAATATTGCAGCAGCGAACGATAGTATGTCGTTGATAACGTTGATTGCGCAGGCGAGTCTGCTTGTTCAATTGGTGATGTTGATCCTGTTGTTGGCGTCTGTGATTTCCTGGACCATGATTTTTGGCAAACGCTATGCGATTCGAGACGCGCTGCGCTCGGCGGACGACTTCGAAGACGCGTTCTGGTCCGGCGGCGACATGAACAACCTGTACTCGGAATGGTCGGGTAGGCGCCGGGACCCCACCGGGGTGGCAAGTATTTTTGTCGCCGGATACCGCGAATACAATCGTCTGGCGGGAAAAAGCGGCGTGGACCGCGGCGATATGGTCGACGGCGTGCAACGTGCGATGCGCGTGGCCATGAGCCGGGAAGTCGAGACCTTGGAGACCCATCTCCCGTTTCTCGCCACCGTGGGTTCGACCAGCCCGTATATCGGTCTCTTCGGCACCGTCTGGGGGATCATGAACTCATTCCGCTCGTTGGGGGTGGCGCAGCAGGCGACGATCGCAAGCGTCGCGCCGGGAATCGCCGAGGCGTTGATAGCCACCGCGATGGGTCTGTTTGCGGCTATCCCTGCGGTGATTGCTTACAACCGCTATTCCAATCATGTCGAGCGCTTGATCTCCCGCTATGAAGTCTTCAGCGAGGAGTTCCTGAGCATCGTCAATCGGCAGAGCTTCCAGATGCAGAAAGCGTCGTAATCGTGTACGCGAATAAAAAATTTCGTAAAAAGTTGATGGCCGAGATCAACGTGGTGCCGTATATAGATGTCATGTTGGTATTATTGGTGATTTTTATGATTACAGCACCCTTGCTCACCGAAGGCGTCAAAGTGGATCTGCCCCAAGCAGACGCCAGGCAGCTCGATACCAGAGAAATTGAACCCGTGGTCCTTACCGTGGACAAAGAGGGCAGGCTCTACATCGATGACGAAGAAAAATCGGCCGAACAGATACGTCCATACACGCAGGCCGTGTTGCGGCGAAATCCGAAGGCGCAGTTCGTGGTCCGCGGCGACAAAGATGCCGCCTACCAGCTGGTGATGAATGCCATGGTACTGCTGCAGCAAGGCGGTGTCGAAAGCGTGGGACTGATGACGGATCCCGACGGCTGAGAGGGCGAATGGCGGGACGCATCAGGAAAATCTTTATCAATACGAAGTCGCTGGTGTATGCGATTGTGATACACCTGGGGGTGCTGGCTTTACTGCTTTTCAGTTTCGACTGGGGTTCGACGACGATCAAATCCAGCATGGCGAAACCACAAGTGGAGCCCATCAAGGCGAAGATGGTAAGCGAAGCGGACGTCCAAAAGCAGCTGGATCGGATCAAGGCCAGGGAAGAGGAGAAGAAAAGGAAGGAACTCGAAGCCAAGAAACGCCTGGACGAT
Organism: uncultured Gammaproteobacteria bacterium; assembly: GCA_947258495.1. Classification (GTDB taxonomy): domain Bacteria; phylum Pseudomonadota; class Gammaproteobacteria; order Arenicellales; family JAANXG01; genus CALZGZ01. The sequence continues at coordinate 3,401 of CAMYIN010000106.1, read as the reverse complement.
CTATTGAAACAGCAGCAACTGGAGAAACAGCGCCTGGCGGATCTGGAAAAGAAGAAACGCCTGGAGGCGCAACAGGCTAATGCACTGGCGGAGAAACGCAAGAAAGAAGAAATCAGACTGGCAAAGCTGAAACGGGAGGAGGACCAGAAGAAACGCGCGGCGCAAAAGAAACGCGAAGCCGAAGAACGTCGGCGGGCCGAGGAACAACGCCGTCGCGAGCAGGCCGAGAAAAAGAAAAAGCAGGAACTGGCCCGGCGTGAAGCCGAACGGCAGGCGCAGTTGAAGGCGCAACTCGAAGCGGAGGCCGAGGCGCGACGCGTCGCGGAGGCGGTCAACGACGCGCGCAGTCGCTACATACCTATCATTCAGCAGAAGGTCGATCGTAACTGGACCCGGCCGTCGGGCTTAAAGGGCCTGAACGCCGGTGTACGCGTGCGCTTGACGCCCGGCGGCGAGGTCATCTCGGCCAAGGTGGTCCGCAGCAGCGGTAATCCGGTGTTTGATCGTTCGGTGGAGAACGCCATATTGAAAGCGTCGCCGCTGCCGATACCCTCGGACAGACGCATTAACGAGCAGTTCCGGGACATTCAATTCAACTTTGATCCTGATAGGAATTTCGTTTCCTCGCTATGAAGAAGATTCTGGGTGCGCTGTTGCTAATGACGACCGGCTGGAACCTCGCCGACCAGGCCCACGCGGTGCTGGAGATCGAGATCACTCAGGGAGTGGAAGCCGGGGTGCCGATCGCAGTGGTCCCGTTCGAATGGCGCGGCGCTAAGCCGCCGCCCCAAGTCGTCAGCGACATCATTGAATCCGATCTGTATCGAAGCGGGCGTTTCGATACCATTCCACGGCGGGACTTTCTCAGCCGGCCACACGACCATACCGAGGTCAAATTCAAGGAGTGGCGGTTGATCAAGGCCGAGGCCCTGGTCGTCGGACGGGTGCGGGAGATCGCTCCGGACCAGTTCCGCGTTGAATTCCGCTTGCTCGACGTATTCAAAGGACAGCAGCTCAGCGGCTTCAGTTATGTGGTCCCGGGAAATCAGCTGCGCAAGCTTGCGCATCAGATCAGCGACATCATCTACGAAAAGCTCACCGGAGAACAAGGCGCTTTCGATACCCGCATCGCCTACGTGACGGTGCAAAACACGGGTGGAAAGCCGCAATATCTTCTGCGAATCGCGGATTCCGACGGGTACGGCGCAACGACTATTTTGGAGAGCAACGAACCCATCATCTCGCCGGCCTGGTCGCCGGATGGAAACCTGCTCGCCTACGTGTCGTTCGAAAACAAGCGTCCGATGGTCTACCTGCAACGCTTGCGTGACGGGTCCCGGGAGAAGATCGCCAGCTTCCCGGGGTCGAACAGCGCTCCTGCATGGTCTCCAAACGGTGACGACCTTGCGTTGGTGCTGTCCCGCGACGGGAATGCCGAGATCTACCGTTTTTCCATGAAAACGCGGGAATTGCGCCGGCTCACCAACCACCACGGCATCGACACCGAGCCGGCGTGGTCGCCGGACGGCCGGTATATCGTGTTCACGTCGTCGCGCAGCGGCAGGCCCCAGATCTACCGCATGCGTTCGGACGGGGGTGATGTCGAGAGGCTGACCTTCGAAGGCGAGGAGAATCTACGTGCCTCCTACGCCCGCGACGGTAGACGACTGACCTTGGTCACGCGCCAGTCCAGCGGATATCATATCGGCGTTTTGGAATTGGATACGAAGGGTTTGCTGGTGCTTACCGATACGACCCTGGACGAATCACCGACGTTTTCGCCCAACGGAGGTATGATACTTTACGCCACGCGGCAGGGGGGGCAGGGCGTGCTCGCCGCGGTGTCTGCGGATGGTCGCGTAAGACAGATCCTGAAGTTCCAGCAGGGTGACGTTCGCGAACCCGCCTGGTCACCTTATAATCGTAAATTGTAGCGAGGAGAAGCTGAAAATGCGCAAGCCGTTCACTTTCGTGTTAATCGTTTTACTGGGTGCCACCATCAGCGCGTGCGGTGGTAAAAAAGGCGTAAAGGACGAGGGCACGGCCTCGATCGAGGAGCGCGGCGTCAGCGCCCAGGGCATGGGTGAGGGCGTCGACGCTTATGGACGCCCCATCGGCAGTGGAGAAGCTGGAGATCCGCTGAGTCAACGCAAGGTGTATTTCGAGTTCGACAGCTCGACCTTGGATCAGGATTCCCGTGCCGTGGTCGAGGCGCACGCCAACTACCTGATCAACAATCCGGGCATCAATCTGGTGCTGGAAGGCCATGCCGACGAGCGTGGAACGAGAGAGTACAACCTCGCGCTCGGCGAGCGACGGGCACTGGCTGTCTCCGATTTCATGGGGGCGCTGGGCGTTTCCGCGAACCGGATTCAGAACGTCTCCTACGGCGAGGAGCGGCCGGAAGCCCTGGGCCACGACGAGTCCGCCTGGCGGCTGAATCGCCGCACGGAAATCATCTACGGGAACTAGTGCGTGAAGCGTCTCAACATCCTGTTCGTGTTTGCGGCGTCGGCCATGATCACTGCGTGCGGGAGCACGCCTTTCACGCCGACACGCGATAACGCACCGCCCGCCGCTCCGCCGCCGCAACAGGCGCAACCGGACGTCGTGCGGGCGTTGGTCGAGTTGGACGGAATGCGGATGGAACTCGCGCGCCTGCGCAACGAGATCGAACTGCAACGCAACGACATGGATAGTCTGAGACGCCGGCAGCGCGAACTCTACGACGATCTCGATTACCGGCTGCGCGCGCGGGAGCGCGGCGCACCGCCCGCATCGGTCGATACCGGCTACCCCCCGATCGCGTCGCCGCGCGCAGGGGACGCGACCAGCGGCGCCGCCCCCGACGCGGGTCCACCCGTTGCGACCGCCGACACTCCGGGCGGCGTGGAGAGCGCGCAGACGAACGCGGCGGGTGCGACCGAGGTGGTCGTGGAGCCGTGGCGAACGCGTACGCCGGGGAGCGCTGCACAACCCGCGCCCCCCGGAGCTACAAGCCTTGGTCGTGCACCGCCGATGGTGGACATCGGTGAGCAGCAGATCTACGACGACGCCTTCGAAAAACTGAAGCAGAGCCGCTACCCGGAGGCCATTCAGGCGTTCAACGACCTGTTGGCGCGCTATCCCAACGGCGCGCTCGCGGACGATGCCCACTACTGGATCGCCGAGGCGCAATACGTGACCCGGGATTTTCAATCGGCGCTCACCGGGTTTCGAACCGTAAGCGCCCGCTATCCCGACAGCCCGAGGGCCCCCGAGGCCCTGCTGAAAGTCGGTTATATTCAGTTGGAGGTCGGGGCCAAGGAGCAGGCCCGCATGACACTCAACGACGTAATCGCGCGCTATCCGGGAAGCCGGGTGGCGATTTCCGCGCAAACGCGCTTACAACGGCTCGAACA
>CAMYIN010000105.1 GCA_947258495.1 uncultured Gammaproteobacteria bacterium | reverse complement strand
AGATTCGCGTGTCGTCCAGTCTTGCGGACAACGCCGCGAGCTCTTTGTCGAACGGCGTCGAGATCGCCACTGCGCTGCCGCCCTGCCCCACCTGCAAATAGCGGCCCCCGCCCAATTGCGCCATCCGGCGCCAGCTGCGGAGCGTGCGACGATTGTTCCCGCACTGAATCGTGTTGACGACGATGCCGCTTTGAACGGCCGTCCGTAGTAGCTCCGGATACCGTACCTCGTCCTGATAATCCATGTGCGGCGGCGCGTCGCCGACCAGGAAGACCACCTTGTAGACATTCGGGTCCTGGCTCCAGGAGATCTTGTGGATCGCGTCGTGGAGCGCAAGATTCACGCTCTCCGGCCCGTCGCCGCCGCCGGCGGCCCGGAAATCCATGAGCGTCGCGTACACGGTGTCCAAGTCGTAAGACAAATCCACAACCCGCGTCACGTAATCGTCGCCCCGATCCCGATACGCCACCAGCCCCATGCGGATCTCCGGGGCCTGCTGCGCCGACGTCATGCTCGAGGCGATCGACCAGATCTTTTCCTTCGCCGCCTCGATCAAGCCGCTCATGCTGCCGGTGGTGTCCAAGACGAAGACGACGTCGATCTTGGCGGCCTGCCCGGGTATCGGCTCGACCAGGGGGTCGATGGTGTCGTTGGTGGCGTGGCCCTGTTGCGACGGGTAGAACGCCACCAGTGCCGCGGTAAACGCGAATAAAGCCAATGCAATGACAGTTGATTTCATCTTCATGCCCTCCTGCGGGTTTAACGAATTGTGGACAAGCGGCGCACCGCGGCTTCCGCCGCTCTGTGCGCGTGCTCGAAGCTATCGTCGTGGCTCGGAATGGAACGGGGCGTCGACCTGGATCGGCGCCAGTCGACGGGGATGACAACGAACAGGGCCTGGACCAGGAAAAAACACCAGACGCTGAGGAACAGGCTGTTGCTCTGGATACCGGCCCACAGCGCGGCGGCGAACCCCAACACGCCGAGCGCCGCGTCCACCAACGCCGACAACACACCAGCGTGGTAATACAAGGATCGAATAAGCCAGACTCCGCCTATGTGCAGCGCAAGGAACAGCGGCAACGGCGGCGCCATGACCCAGGTCGCGCCGCTCAGAAGGAGCCATCCGGCGACGGCGCTGACGCGGCCGACACGCTCGCCGCTGCGGGCCAGCAAATAGGCGACGTACGCGAAACCGATGCCCGAGACGACGGCGCGCAGTGCAAGGCCGCCGGTGACGAACAGCAGCAGTACGGAAAAGAGCGCGGCCGCCGAGACGCTGAGAGCGAACGCCACTCCCGCGCCTTCCATAAAGGTAGGCCCTTTCATGACCGCCCCCGCTTTTGCTTCTCGCGCAGAAACGCGACCTCGACGTCTTCCTCGCGCACCTTGATATCCGGCGCGGTCGAAAACTCGTCGTCCCGCCCCTGGGAGCCGTCCTCCGCCAACAACTCGAGCTTCTGCTGCATCGAGGTCAGGCGGGTGCGATGTTCCTGCAGGCGCTGTTTGAGCTCCGCCAGCGCATCCGCGACCTGCTCGCGTTTCTTTGCGAGCACCGTCTGCGTCTGTTGCGCCTCCAACTTGCGCCGAATTATGGAACGCGCCAGATCGTCCTTTTGGGAAGCAAAACAGATATCCATTTCTTCCTCGAGCTGCGCGAACGATCGATCGATATCGACCAGGCGTGCACCCAGTCGGCCGTGTTCGTGGGTCAACAGCTTGACGCGCTTTTCGTCGCGGCCGATGTCCTCCTCCATTTCCCGAACCGCCTGCTTCAGCAGAACGTCGGGTTCCTCGATGCGATCGAGGACGGCATGGAGATCGGCCCGGAACAAGCGCGAGACGCGTGAGATCAAAGCCATGGTGCATACCTCCTGTTTGTTTACCGGGTGAATCGTGCCATCAGTGTAGGCAGGACCGAAGTACCCTTGTAGGCAGGCTTTGGTAAAACTTCGGCACGCCGGTTTACAAAACTTTTACGTGCCGAGTCCGGGTCGAACTGCTAGGCTCGTAAGCAGCATGTCGCGCAAAATTCGCATCCTCATTGTCGAAGACGAAACCGCCATTCGCACGGGACTGAAGGACGTGCTGGTGTACCACGGCTACGACGTCGACGACGCCGCCGACGGGCCCAGCGGACTGCAAAAGGCCGTGAGCGGCAGATTCGATCTGATCCTCCTCGACGTCATGCTCCCGGGGCTGGACGGCTTCGAGATCTGCGAGCGCATTCGCGCCGACGACCGCGAGCAGGCGATCATCATGCTCACCGCCAAGAGCGGCGACGAGGACGTGATTGCAGGTCTCTCGCTCGGCGCGGACGATTACGTATCCAAGCCGTTCTCCGTGGCCCAGCTGGTGCTCAGGATTCGCGCGGTCTTGCGCCGTACCCGCATCGGTATGGAAATGGACCACCGCATTCGACTCGGTGAAGACGTCGAGATCGACACGCGCAATCTCTGCGGGCAGCGGGGCGCGGAGAAAGTGGCTTTCACCCGCCGCGAAATCGAGATCCTGCAGTACCTGAAGCTGAATTCCGACCGGCCCGTGCCGCGGGACGAGCTGTTGAACAAGTTGTGGGGGTACGCCAAGGACCTCGGCATCGAGACCCGCACCGTCGACATTCATATCGCCAAGCTGCGGCGCAAGCTCGAACCGGACCCGTCCCAACCTCGTCATCTGATCACGGTGCGCGGGGCCGGTTATCGGTTGCTGGTGGCGGAATAATGCCGCCTGCCTCCCTGGCCGGCTTGCACGCGAGGCGCCTGCGCCTATGGCTGGTGCTGTTTTTCCTCGCCCTGGCGGTTCCCACCACGATCCTGATCTACCACGCCTACAGTCAATTGAAATGGGAAGCGTTTCACCGCTACCGCGTGATGGCGGAGGAACTTTCGACCCGTATCGACCGTCGCATCAACGAACTCGTCAATACGGAAGAAGCGCGCGCTTTTGCCGACTACGCGTTCCTAGTGGTCGCGGGCGATCCGTCCGCAAGCTTCGTACAGCGGTCACCGCTGTCGGCCTACCCGGCGGCGTCGGCGGTTCCCGGACTGATCGGCTATTTCCAGGTCGACGCCGGCGGCGAATTCAGCACCCCGTTGCTGCCCGAAGCAGGCGTGCAGCCTTCCAGCTACGGCATTACCGGCCGTGAACTGGAACAACGCCGAAGCCTGCAGCAACGCATCCATCAGATCCTGGCGGAGAACCGTCTGGTGGAGATTCGCCGATCCCGGGCGCCGAATGCCGGCGCCGCGGCGTCCTACGTGCAGGCGCCCGCGACCGAAACAGCGGAACGGGAGCAGTTGGAATCGAGTCTCGACGAGGACCCCGGCGCGCGCGCTGCGTCGCTGGAGGAAGCGGCCCCGGAGCAGGCCGCCTTCGATCGGCTCAGCGAAGAGCGGGAGAAAAAGGCGGCGCAAAAATCAACGGTCGCGCGCGCCCTGGGCCGGGTCGAAGATCTGAAGCTGGACCCGCGCTATCAGCGTGAATCGCGCGACGACCTGTCCGACAGCGCGAGTCGACCCGGCAGCTTGCCGCGCGACAAACGAAGCCTGCGCAAGGAGCGGAGCGCGATGCCGGAACAACGGGCGGAGGCCTCCGGAACAGCACCGTCCGCGCAGGCGCCGGCGGAGCCCGGGTACCGCGTCAGCATGTTCGAAAGTGAGATCGACGCGTTTTCGTTGAGCCTCCTGGGCAGCGGCCATTTGGTTTTGTTCCGCAAGGTCTGGCGCGACGGGATACGCTACACCCAGGGGGCGCTGATCGAATCCCGGGCGTTCTTGCAAGGCGTGATCGAGTCCGCGTTTCGCGAAACGGCCCTGGCCCGGGTCAGCGATCTGGTCGTCGCCTTCGCCGGCGACGTGTTGTCGGCGTTCGGCGGTCGCGAATCCCGCGCTTATCTTTCGAGCGCGGAGGAATTGCAGGGCGCTTTGCTGTACCAAACACGCTTGACCGCGCCGCTCAACGATATGTCGCTCATTTTCAGCGTCAGACATCTGCCCGCGGGGCCCGGCGGCACGGTGATCACCTGGACGGCGGTCATTCTGTTTATTGTCCTTTGCGGCGGATTCTATCTCATGTATCGGCTTGGGGTGGGACAAATCACCCTCGCCAGGCAGCAGCAGGACTTCGTCTCCGCAGTCAGCCACGAACTGAAGACCCCCCTCACCTCCATCCGCATGTACGGGGAGATACTTCGCGAGGGTTGGGCGGACGAGGAAAAGAAGAAAACCTATTACGCGTACATCCACGACGAAAGTGAGCGGCTATCGCGGCTGATCGCGAATGTGCTGCAGCTCGCGCGGATGTCGCGCAACGATCTCAAGGTCGAGTTGAAGTCCTTCACCGCCGACACGCTGATGGACCACCTCCAATCGAAGATCGGTGCACAGGTCGAACGCGCTGGATTCGATCTACGTCTCGACTGCGACGGCGACACCGCACGCTCGGTCATCCAGGCCGACCTGGATTACTTCACCCAGATCTTCATCAATCTGGTGGACAACGCCATCAAGTTCTCCGCCAAAGCCGAAACCAAGGCCATCGACGTCACCTGTCGCCGGCAACACGACGGCAGCGTCCTGTTCGCCGTGCGCGATTACGGACTCGGGGTGGAGAAGGATCAGATGAAAAAGATCTTCCGCCTGTTCTACCGTACCGAGAACGAACTGACGCGCGAAACCGTCGGCACCGGAATCGGACTGGCGTTGGTCCACCAACTGGCGCAGGCCATGAACGGCCGCGTAGACGTCGCCAATCGCGAACCCGGCGCCGAGTTCCGCGTCGCCTTCCCACCGGCCCACTGAAAAGCGGACGGATTTATCGCGGAACTAAACCCCGTGCGTGAGCACGGGGATGGACGCGATGCCCGCACGGTATCGTGCGGGCCACGGACGAGGCCGGACGCGGCTTTCCCGACGGCCGGCCGAGCCCAGTGTATCCCGGCAACGCCGGGATGATTCCGCGCGCGTAAGCGCGGAGAGATTCAATTTTCGAGTCTAAAAATAGACCCGTTGTGTGGCTAGATCCCGGCAGACCATCCCGTGAATTTTCCTTCCTTGTGGGCTTTAACCTTATTCCCTTCCCTCGTCCATACGGTGCATGATTTTTTGCCGTTACGCCATCGACTCCATTGGCGGCAGAAATTATCTCCTTCGACCCACCATTTACCTTCGTCCGACCGACCGTGGCCCGGAACGAAACCGTTCAACTTGCCGTCCGCCTTGTACTCGATTTGTACGGGATCACTGCCCCTTTTTTTCCATTTGAGCGTCTTCCCAACGATGGTGTCTTTAATTTGGCTCCCGCTCAATGTTTCTTCCGCCTTTGTCGGTGAAGCGATCAAAAATACCGTGATTACAGCCAGAAAACCCAGGCTTTTCGCTTGCATGACTACTCTCCTCCTTTGTCCTCAAAGATCAAGACATGCGTTGAATTGCCCACAGATCCGCGAGTATCCGAATCGCTGTGTCAAAAGCCATATGGGCGTGCCCGCGGATTCGCTGTGCATAATCTCGGAATTCCACATGTTCTAAGCTGTTGATCCCCGATGCCAGATTGGGCGAATTGAAGACTTATCCCTACCGCAAACCTAAATCGGTCCTCAATCTTTTTGGACCACAAACCCGCAGATAATTCCTCGGCATGAGACAGAAATTGCACCAGCTCGACGGGTGTTGAGCGCAAACGCAGACATTCGCGCGGCCGCGAAGCGCACTGGATGGTGTTGAAAAGTGGACAGAATTATTGTTCGAGTCCAAAAATAAATCCGTCCCCGTTTTCTCCGTTTTCTGATTTCTCTTAATCGTCTTCGATTTCGTCGACCTGGCCGAGCGTCATGTAGACGATGATTCCCTTGGCGGCGCCGGTCGCGCTTAGGTAGTCGCGGACCTGCGCGCGGTAACGTTGGCGCTGCGCTGCGGACGGGGCCACGTCGCTTTTCCAATCGACGATCACCTCGATGCTGCCGCACGGATCGAGGGCGACGGCGTCGGCAATGCCGGAGGTGGCGACCTCGACACCTGCCTCTCCCGCGGTACAGGCGTAGAGCGGAAGCTCGGGTTGCAAACGATCGCGCAAGGCGCGCACCTGCGGCAGTTCCAGTGTTCGCATCACGGTCCGCGCCAGTTCCTCGGGCGCGGCGCCGGTCGCCGGATCGGCCGCGGGCGTTGCTCCGACTTGATAAAGCAACTCCAGCGCACGCGCCTCGAGGGCGGCGGCGTCCGCTTCCGATTCTCCGCTCAGCACTTCCTCCACGAGTTTGTGAAGCAGGTTGCCGCGCATTGTCCCCCCCTCTACCGCCGGCCGCACTTCGTCCGCCGCCGCGAACACCTGTGTCGCCGACTCTCGCGCCTCGACCTCGGGGTCCGCAAGCTCGTGGCGACTGGGTCGTCGCCATTCGATCACCGACTTCGCCGCACGCATAGCTTCCGCTTCGCGCGCAAACGCGTGCACCTCCTGGGTGTTGACACCGTCCGGCGCACGCTTCGGGAGCGTTTCCTCCAACCTGCTGCCATCGAACACCGGCAGCGCGTCGAGTTCCAGCTCGACCGCTTCCAGCCACGCGGACTTACCCGTCGGCAACCGCGGCAGGAGCAACAACTCCTCGGCGCGGGTGCAGGCGACGTAGAGCAGGCGCACCTGTTCCCGCAGTCGATGCGCCTTTTCTTCCTCCAGCATATGGGTATAGCTCGCATGCGGCACCGGACCGAGTTTATAAAAGATCTCGTCGCTGGAGCGCCGGTGCACGAATCCCGACACTGCTTTCTGCGCCGTGACCGTATTCACCGGAATGACGATGGGCCATTGCAGGCCCTTGGCCGAGTGCATGGTGATGAGGTGGACCGCCTGTTCTTCGGCGTCGGGGCGCCCTTCGACCTGCGACTCGGCATCCTCCCATTTCTTGCGCATGGCCACGGCGAAGGCGCGTAAACCTCGCGCTGCGTAGGGACGGGCCATTTCCAGAAACAGATCTACGTTTGCCAACGCCCGTTCGGCGCTGCCCGGATGGCGCCGGGTCAAGATGGGACGCACACGCAGTTCTTCCACCGCCGCGGCCAGCAGCGGAAACGGCGCGGTCTTGTGCGCCTGTGCCGCCAGGCCCCGCAATACCGCGAGGGTGTGGGCCGCGGGCGCGTGGTCGACGTCGCCCGGATCGGTGCGCATGCTCAACCGCGGCATGCGCTCGGTGCCGTGCGGCCGCGGCAGCGCGGCGACGATATCGAGGAGTTCCTCTTCGGTGAGTCCCACCAGCGGCCCGCGCAGCAACGCCCCCAGCGCGACCGTGTCGCGGGCATCCGCCAGGGCGCGGGTGACGGCAATCAGGTCCTGAATCTCCTGGCGCCGAAAAAAGCCCTTCCCCGCCTGCGTCGCCACCGGGATGTCGAGGTGCTCGAGGGCGCGTTCGTAACGCCACAGCTGCGTGCCCGTGGGCGCCAGCAGGGCGATGTCGCCGGCGCGCACGCTAGCGTCTTCGCCGCATCGAGCCTGCAGGCGATGGCTCCCGATCAACCGACGGCACAGCGCCGCCACCGCCGCGGCCTCCGCTTCGCGGACGTCGTCGTGCGAACTACCGTCGGCGTCCACATCGACCTCCACGCGCGCCACACCGGGCGCGTCGTCGACCGCGTATTTCGTCGGCGACAGACTCTGAAATCCCGGCTGTCCCGCCGCGTTCAAGGGCTGCGCGAAGCGGTCGTTGACCCATTCCAGTATCGGCGCCAGCGAGCGGAAGTTCGCGGTGATCTCCAGGACGTTGTCCGGGAACTGACCCGCGATGGCCTCGCGCGCGGCCACATAGGTGTCTACGTCCGCGCCGCGGAAGCGATAAATGGCCTGCTTCGGGTCCCCCACGCAGAACAACGCCCCCGGCCGCAGCGCGCGTTGCCGCCAGTCGGCGTCGCGCGCACCCTCGCCGCACAGACGCCAGAGTATCTCCACCTGCAACGGATCGGTATCCTGAAACTCGTCCACCAGCACGCGCCGGTAGCGCTCCGCGAGGGCGTCGCGCACCGCATCGTGATCACGCAGCAGGCGGCGGGCGTGGTGCAACAAGTCGTCGAAATCGATCAGCGCCGCATCGCGCTTGTAGCGCGCGTAGTCTTCCAACAGTTCCTGCACGTCGTCGGCCAACAACCGGAAAGCCGCGGCGTCGAGCATTCCCTGGAGGCGAATCCACGCCGCACCCACGTCTTGGTACAGCGCCGTGCCCTCGTCCGACAGCCGGGCCCCTTCGGCCCTCGACCGGCCCGCGGCGGCGGCGGCGTCCTGCCACTTGCCTTTTCGATTCCACGAACGCCAGGTCATGCCTTTGGTGTGGGCGACGCACTGCGGCGGGTCGAGGGCCAAAGCCATCAACACGCGGGGATCGCGGCAACCGTTGACCAAATTCTCGCTGTATCGCCCGGCGAGCTTGCGCAACGACCCGGCGAGCGCGGAGGTGGTCTCCTCTTCGTACTCGCGGTCGTCCACCCAGGACACGAACCGATCGACCGCGGTCTCCAGCGCATGCAGGGCCTTTGCCTCGTAGTCCACCGGCGCCGCGCGCGCGCTTCGGTAGCGGCGCAGAAACGTCGCCAGCGTTTCGATGCGCTGCGGCGCGGCGGGGCCGGCCGCGACCACGTAGGCGGCCAGCGCGGTGTCGTCGGTCTCGACCTCGAGGCGCCGTCGCAGAAAATCGTTGACGATGTCCTGCCAGGCGAGCACGGCCTCGGACTCGTCCATGATCTTCGCCCCCGGGTCGAGCCCGGCTTCGACCGGGTAGGGCCGGATCAACTGCTGACAGAAGCCGTGGATGGTGGTGGCGGTGAGCTCGGCGATGGATTGCCGCGCCGCGGCCAGATTGCGGCGTTCGCCGTCGTTCAAACCGTCCGCCAGCGCCAGATCCAGCCCGACCGGGAGCTCCCCCGCAAGCAGCGTGTCGAGGTATTCGCAGATGGTGGTGAAAAGCTGTCCCGCGGCGAGCTCGGTGAAGGTAATTGCGGCGATGTGACCGGGATGCTCACCCTTCGCCAGCAGTAATACCGCGCGACCGGCCATGACGGCCGTCTTTCCCGAACCGGCGCCCGCTTCCACCAGCAGGGTGGCGTCGTGATCGCATAAAGCGCGCCGGCGCGCCGCGGCGTCGGGAAGTTCCGTCACGGCATCTCCCACAGTTCCGGCAGCGGAGCCATCGCGGACTGGGCCTCAGCCGCCTTGGTTACCAAATAGTTTTCCTTGGCGTTGCCCGGTAGCGCAAAAGTGAGCGGATCGTCGTCGCGCCGACCGCTGTCCGGCCCCACCAGCGCGCGCCCCACGCGCAGGTGATCGCGCGCGGCGACGAAGTAATGCGCGACGTCATCGAGGACCTTCTGTGGATCGGCAAGGTCGAGCAATCGGCCGCCGTCGCGCGCATACAGCAGCCGCGCCGCCACCGCGACGCCCGTTCCGAGCAACGCCTGCACGGCAAAGGCATACAGGCAGCGCTGTAATTCCTCGCCCCCGTTCACCTGCACGTTGTTTCCGGGCACCTTGCCGGTCTTGTAGTCGGTCACGCGCGCGACGGCGCCGTCCGCCGACAGATCCAGGCGATCGATGGTGCCGCTGATCAATAGTCCCGTTCCCGGAATCTCCACCGCGGCCCCGGGGTCCCACGGCCAGCCGCTTCTCGCCGTCGCCTCGACGTATCCGAATTCGATCTCGGCAAAACTCCGCTGCCCCGGCAGGGGCGCATCGTCCCAGGCGAGCGCGGTCCGTGCCAGATCCCGGACCTCGGTGAGCGTGCGCCGCCACAGCAGGCGCGGCGGTACCGGTTGCGTCCGTTCGTACTCGTCGGCGGCCCGGTCGACGGCGGCCACGGTAGCGGCCGCGATCTGCGCGGCGTCGGCGTCGGCCAGACCTCCCGCGGCCTCCAAGGCGTTCACGGCCAGTTCCAGGACCCGATGGGTAAGGCTGCCGAACGCCGCACTATCGAGCCCCAGGGGCTCTTCGTCTTCCGCCGGCGCCTGCCAATGCAAGCCGTAGCGCCAGACGAAGCCCAGCGGGTCACGCACCAGACGACGCAAGCGCGTCGCCGAGAACCGTTCCTGCAGTATGCGAACCAGTATCGGATGCTGCGCCCGGATGCGGCCGTCGTGGGGCGTGAGTTTGGGCGTGTGCCAGTTCTTCCAGCAGCGTACCGCGTGGGTGGCGACGGGGTCGGCGGCAAATTCGTCGGGCCTGGCGAGCAGGCGGTCGGCTTCGCTCGCCGCGTGTTCCGGTATGCGCTCGCGGCGCAGGTAGCCCTCGCCGCGCTCCACGCGCAGCTCGCGCAGCAGCGCACTCTCCCCCGCTTGCCTGCCTTCGGCGTCGCGTCGGAAACGGGACAGCACGACCTGCCGCGAGGACGCCGCCGCGGCAGTGCGGAAGTCGCGCCGATCGCGCTCCGGCACCGGAACCGGATCGAGTTCCCCAGGATCGACGATGTGCGCCGGCAGCAGCGGGTCCTCGCTTTGCGTGCGCGGCCAACCCCGGCTGGTGAGACCAAGCAGACGGACGTAGGGTCTGGGACAGGACGCGACCTCGGCGGCCGCGCACCACACGATCGAGGTCACGGGATCCGCTTGTTCTTCGACCCGAACGCCGGCCAAGGACACCGCAAGGGCCCGCGCCGGTCCTTCTTTCAACGCCTTGCGCCAGACGGCGCGCGCGCGCCCGGCCAGCAGGCGTTCCCCGGCCTCGGACGCGGCCTCGGCGCCGCGATCGAGCAGGTCGATGAGCGCTTCCAGGGTGGCGCCGAAATTCCGTCCTTCGGGCCATTCGGTCGTGCCCTCGATCACCCCGCGCCACTGCTGCGCGTGCAACAAGGGTGCGTCGCGCGGGAGGATGCGCTGCCAGTTACCGGGAATGCCCCGCGTCGCGTCGGTGGCGCCGCGGATCGACGTTAAAACACGTTCCACGCGCGAGCGACTCAGGCCGTTCAGCAACACCTCCGCCAACGCAGCGCAGGTCTGACCGTCCGGGGTGTTCAGTGCCGGGCGCCCGTGGACGAACGCGAGCGGCAGGTTTGCGTCGTCGGCCATGGCCGCGATATGTTCGTCCCATTCGGCGTTGGCCGGCGCCGCGATCGCGATCTCCTCGGGACGCGCGGCGCCGCTCGCGATGAGCGCACGCGCCCAGCGCAGCGCCTCGAGGGCCTCGTGCCGCGGGTTGGCGCAGGACACCCGCAACAGTTCGGGTGTGTTGGCCGCCGCATCGTCGAACTCGATCGAGTCGCCGTCCACCCAAGCGGGCCGGCGAAAGTGTCCCAATCGCCAGGTCATCGGCACGACCTCACCGAGCGCCCTGAGCAATGGCCGCCATACGGGATCGAGGTCCGGCATTCCGGCCAGGGTGACGGCTCCGAGCAGACGCGGGGCCAGCTGCCGCCGATCGAGGGCGCGGTGCGCGAGATCCTGCGGGCGAAACTGCGCCGCGGGCAGGTGTTGCAGGACCGCCGCCTCCAGCCTGGCGAGTTCGGCCAGCCTCGGCGAGTCCGCTTTCCCCGCGCGCACCGCCAGATCGATGCCCGCGTTCCACACCCGCGACAGTGTCTGTGCGGCGGCGCGCACGCTGCCGGGAAGGTCGCGAATCGCTGCCAGATCGCCGATGTCCAGCGTGGCGTCGGTGAGACACCGATCGACGGCGTCGAGGAGCGCGTCGCGATCTATGGGTTGTGCGAACCCGCCCGCCAGGCGCGCGGCGAGCTGCGCGGGGCCCAGGATCTGCCGTCCGTGCGCACTGCTGCGCACCGCTTCGTACAGCGCCTCGCGCCGCGCCAGGACGCCGGTAACGAGAAAGGTGTGGCGTATTACCGATGGTCGAACGTGGTGCACTATTTATTCTATCCCCGGTTCGCCCAAGCCGACAATTTGGGAAGCCGACAATTTGGGACATCCAGAAAAACGACATTTTTGGACACCCATAAAATGTAAGAGACAATTTTGGGCATCCACAAAGATGGACCAATTCTGGAGGGCGGGACAATTCCGGAGGAAGGACAATTCCGGACACCTACGAAAATGTCGAGAAATTTGCGAGGGACAATTCTGCTGGACACCGACAAAAAAGGCCGGCAATTCTGCTGGACACCCATAAATTCGGTGCGCGAGCCGCGCCGACCATCCTTAAAACCAAACGCGCTACTGAGATTATCTCCCCGCCGCATTGCGCATTGACAACAGCCGATGGCAATGTTTCAGTAGTTAACCCACTTAAAAGAATAGCCGGAGGTGAAGTCATGGGCATCTTGGGTAATATCTTTGGGAGCCGTGAGGAGCATCCACCGCTTTCCGCCGACAACTACGCGAACGCGCGGCTGCAAGAGGTGGCCGATCAACTCAAGGAACTCATTGCAGAAACGTCAGAACGCTTGGAAATCGTTCCCGCCGAACACGCCGCCTACGTGTTCATCGGTAAACCGCCGAAGAAGTTCGGACTCGCCTGGATTCATGACGGCCACACCAGCAACTTCAAGACCCTGGTAGAGGAACACGGCGTCAATCCCATTCGGCTGGAGCGCATTACCGACCACCTGCGGGAAGCCTATCAGCGCAGCGCGCCGGCGCAGCGATACACCACCAACATCGCCGACCGGGAAGTCATCGTGACGCCCTCAGAAGCCCTGGAGAAAGAGGTCCACGAAATCATCGACGAGGTAATAAAAAAATAGCTGCATAAATGGGGACAGATTTAACTTCGCCTGTTTAAATCTGTCCCCTTGCTGGTTAGCAGGGCGTCATCCTATGACCAACTGTGCCCCGCGAAACACTGATGTCTGCCGGGATGGACCTTGCGTTTGCCACAGACCCCACTGCATCTATTTCCCTGTACCATTGTCGGGCATGGCACCAGACAAAATGCACTTTTCTGCTCATCACTAAGCTTACTGACATCGACTACTTCCTCTTCCGATAAGTCGGTCTTTTCTTTATCGCTCATGACGGTTCTCCTAACGGGATTCAGAAACTTCCGTCTACGTGTGCGCACTCACGTGTAGTACGTAAGTGCAACATCATCCCCCTGACGCGCATTTAAGCTTTTTCGTCGTAAGACTTTGCGTACGCGGCTGGGGATCCGCGTCTTTGTACGACGATCCGGCAGATGCGGCGTGTACGCTCCATGCTATTACGGGGACGGGAAATCGCTGCGTGTACAGCCAATAATCCCGAATCAGTACGGCAGATTATGTGTCCTCGCGCGGACAGGAAATTGATGCAGATCAAACTCTGTGACGACGACGCCGTAAAAACAGGGCACATTTAGGTTTCGAAGGCAAGAAAAAACAAATCTGTCCGCGTTACGCGGTGCATCCTTGGCCGTGCTCGACCTGGATCGAGGTACGTGGTCGACGATGGCCGAGGTCACCGACGTCCATCAGCTGCGCAGCGTGTCCGCGCGCGACGAGCTGCTGGCACTCGGTCGAGCACGATACTGGTGTTCGGAAAAAACGACTTTGGCCGCGCGCGAAATGGTGCTGCGGCCGACGACAGCACCCGTACTGGCGGGAACGCAATGGCGGGACGTGCGAGACCTCGAGTACGATGGTCGGATCTTCTGGGCGCTGCGCAACAGTGGAAGGTTCCCGGCAATAGGATTCCGCCGGTGGATTCTTTCTGGGCGAACTGACGACGCTCATCCAGGATCCGTCGCACACCGGGCGGCTGTGGCTGGTGCGCAAACGCGATCACAGCGTGGTCGACTTCGACAAGTCCACTGCAGAAAGTGAGCTCGCCGACGCCAACCCGTCACAACAGCGGAGCAGCGAACTGCTGGCGGCCGCGCTCAAGGAGCGTCGGTTGCGTGCGTTGGCTACCAAACCGCACGAAGCACTCGACCCCGACGTATCCGACTTGACCTGGGGCGTGCGGAGCGGCGGCCTGTATCTGAAACGCGGCTCAAGAATAGTACGTCGATGACCTGCCAAGCTACCCACGGACGCTATCGAAGTCCTACGCGACGGCACAACCACCGCGTGGATCGCGACCGCAGAGGGCCTGTTGGAATTTCCATTCACGAGTCCCTGGACGAATTGCAGCAAGCGCGGTGAACTACGACGGGACTAGAATTACTGTTCAAGAATAAATCTGTCCCCTTATTCTACGCGCAGCGGTAGAATAGATGACCCACCTAAAGACAAAGAGCTTGTTTTGACAGGAGCTCCCGTGGAAGCGCCAGGCACGCAACGTCGCCTCGCTGCAATCCTGGTCAGCGACATGGTCGGTTACAGTCGCCTGATTGCGAAGGACGAGGAAGGCACGCTCGCACGCCAGCATCTGCACCGCAAAGAACTGATTGATCCGACCATCGCCGCGTACCACGGAAGAATCGTCAAATCCACGGGTGACGGCCTGCTGGTGGAGTTTCCAAGCGTTGTAGACGCTTTTCGCTGTGCTGTTACGATTCAGTTGGCCATGCCGGAGCGCGAGGCCCAGCAACCCGAAGCCCAACGAATCATATACCGCGTCGGGATCAATTCAGGCGACATCGTTCTCGAGGACGGCGACATCTACGGCGATGGGGTCAATATCGCGGCGCGCCTGGAAGGGCTGGCGGAACCTGGGGGCATCTGCGTGTCGCGTTCCGTATTCGATCAGGTCAAGGGCAAGGCCACTTCGGAGTTCGCTGACCTCGGCGCTCGACAAGTCAAAAATATCGCCGAGCCGATACAGGTCTACCGCGTACGCATGCGGCCCGAGGCCGCCGCAACGGAGTACGCCGGGGCCGGCCGCAGCCATACTACCTGGAGAAGGACCGTAATCCCGGCGGCGCTCGTGGCGATATTCGCTGTCGCATCTGTCGTCTATATGACGCGCCAGGCCCCCGAGCTTGAACCGGCGTCGGTCGAAAACGTATCCGACCCGGTACCCGAGAAGCCGTCCATCGCCGTGCTGCCGTTCGCGAACATGAGCGGTGACCCGACACAGGACTACTTCAGCGATGGATTCAGTGAGGACATCATCACCGATCTCTCGAGAGTATCGAATCTTCGGGTCATTAATCGAAATTCCTCGTTCACTTACAAGGGCAAAGCGGTGAAATTGGAGAAAGTCGGCAAAGCTCTTGGCGTTCAGTATGTTCTTCAGGGCAGTATCCGCAAATCGGGTACGCGCGTGCGTATTACCACGCACCTCGCTGACGCCGGTGACGGCACCCAACTTTAGGCGCAACGCTATGATCGTGAACAGGGCGATATTTTCTCGCTACAGGATGAAATCACTCGCAAGATCACAGCTGCGTTAATGGAAAAACTCGGCGGCGAACAACAACTCCAATTACTCACCAGACCCACACGCAACTTCGAGGCCTACGATCTGTTTTTGCGCGGCCAGGAAAGCTACAAGGGATCCACAAAACAGGACAACCTGATGGCCCAGGAATTTTACCGAAGGGCGATCGGTATTGATCCCACGTTCGGTCGGGCCTACGGCGCCTATGCGGTGACCCTGGTGTTCAGCTATGCGCGAGGTTGGGCCGACAGACCTGTGGAGGACCTGAATCGCGCTTTGGAGCTGGCGCGCAAGGGCGTCGAACTGGACCAGTCCCTGCCCCAGACCTTTTGGGCCCTGGGATATACCCATATGCAGCGCAGAGAGTGGGACCAGGCCCTGGCCACCGTGCAACAGGCGGTTACGCTTGCGCCGAACTACGCAGACGGCTACGGCCTGCTCGCGTTAATAAACAGCCGGCTAGGTCGCGCGGACGAAGCCATTGACCTTATCCACAAGGCCATGAAACTGAATCCCTTTTACACCTGGGACTACCCCTACAACCTCGGTCGCGCCTACTACTTGAAAGGCGAGTACGAAACAGCGGTTCGTTATCTGCGACAGGCGCTGGAGCGGAACGAAGTGGTAACCTATCCACGCTTGTTCCTGGCCGCCAGCTACGTGGAGCTCGGACGGACCGAAGATGCCGAGTGGGAGATCACGCAGGTCCAGCTAATGAATCCCGATATAAGCGGTTCGCATCTGGCCAAGGCGCGCCAATTCCGAGATGAGGCCGTGATGCGACGATTTTTGAACGCGCTGCGGCAGGCCGGGCTGCCGGAGTAAGAGGCGCAACCACTAATAGAACGTATGCTGTCCGCAACGATTGGTGGGTTGCGTTTCGGAGATCGACGGCCGCCGGCGGATTACGCGAAGGCAATCCTGAAAATCCCGACGAGTTGCCATGTTGACGGCCGCTGCGTTAACGTGTCGTTCGTCGTCTGCTTATCAAGAAAAACCGACAGGAAAAGAAACAGATCATGATCCATTCAACCACACCCAGTATTCAAGGTAAGACCATTACGAAATACCATGGGGTCGTGACAGGTGAGGCGATCTTAGGGGCAAATATATTCAAAGATATATTTGCAAGTATCCGCGATATCGTCGGCGGGAGGTCGGCGGCCTACGAAGAAGAATTGAAAAAGGCGCGCACCATTGCATTTGAGGAAATGTCCCAGCAGGCGACGGAGTCGGGCGCAAACGCGATCGTCGGTATCGACATCGATTACGAAACGGTCGGTTCTCAAGGTGGGATGCTGATGGTCAGCGTCAGCGGAACGGCCGTGACCGTAAAATGAAGAACAGATCAAACGAGATCAAACGGGGCAGATTTATTTTTCGGAATGGGAAAAATAAATCCGTCCCCTTATTTCGGTTAATGTTATGGTGGAAATTAATACCAAAGTCGCGCTGGTAACCGGCGCCGGGACCGGAATCGGCCGGGCGGTGAGCCTGGCGCTGGCAAGGAACCGTTATTCGGTGGTGCTCAGCGGCCGCCGTCCGGAGCCGCTGCAGGAAACCGCTGCTCTAGCCGGCGAATATTCGACTCGTTTTTTGTGCGCACCCTGCAACGTCGGCAATCCTGACGAGGTAAAGAGTTTGTTTGCGCAGGCCGAAAAAACGTTCGGCCGGCTCGACCTGCTGTTCAACAACGCCGGACTGTTCACTCCGGCGGTTCCGATGGAGGAATTGACTTTCGAACAATGGCAAAACACCGTCGACACCAATCTCACCGGCGCATTTCTTTGTGCTCAGCAAGCGATCCGCATTATGAAAACGCAAACCCCCAGAGGAGGCCGGATCATTAATAACGGCTCTATTTCGGCGCACACGCCGCGACCCTTTTCGGCGCCGTACACGGCAACAAAGCACGCCATTACCGGGCTCACCAAGTCGATTTCGCTCGACTGCCGCGACGACAATATCGCATGTAGTCAAATCGACATTGGAAACGCTGCAACTCCGATGACCAAAAACATGCCCAAAGGGGTGCTTCAGGCGAACGGCCAGCTCGCCGCGGAACCGGTCATGGATGTCGAGCACGTCGCTCAGGCGGTTCTGCAGATGGCGTCGCTACCGCTCGACACCAACGTTCAGTTCATGACGATAATGGCGACCCGAATGCCATACATCGGCCGAGGCTAGTAGCGATAAGGCGAAAAGTGGATAGGTTCGTTTCTTGAAAATTGAATCTCCCCGCGCTCATGCGCGGGGAATCATCCCGGCTACGCCGGGATACACTGGACTCGGCCGTCTGTCGGCAGAGCCGCATCCGACCTCATCCGTGGCCCGCACGATACCGTGCGGGCATCGCGTCCATCCCCATGCTCACGCACGGGGTTTTGTTCCGCGAAAAATCTGTCCCATTACCTCATCCATTACCCCGTCGCAATCCTGAAAATATATCTGTCCCCCATTTTTCTCTATTTTTGTTCCTTTCCTGAGGGAAAGCGTGACATTTTCAGCTACCGCCAGTTAACAGAAACCTCACCCTGGCCGCCGTAAAAACGCACTATAATCTCATGATAACCGCCCCTTACATAAAGAGGCCCCTCCAAAAAGCCAGAACCATCAATGATGGTTCTCCCATCGACACGAACTCCGATGCGCCCATCTTGGGCTCTTGCGGTGAAGGTATGCTGTCCGCTGTTGAACTGAAAAGAGCCCCTCCATATTACGGATCCTCGCCGAATATAGGTGTTAATGGAAGATTCGCACTTTTCATGGTCAAAATCAGTGAAATTATCTCCGTGATAGTACTGAGCACGGAACTCATTTATACCGCAAGACACACCGTACGCTTTAACTGCGGGTACCATTGAGAGAAGAACAAGTAATGCTAGCGGCCAAGCTTTCATGGCGAATCAATCCTCGTTGGGCAAGCTATCTAGTCATTGCAGCAATTCCCGAGTCCTTGGTTTCTACTTCAGCACGAAAAGGCGTACACCCCCTTGTGCAATCGCGAGCATTTTACCGTCAAAACTGAAGGCCAATCCTTCAATCTCTCCACTACCCGAAAGATTGGGCCCACTTTCAAGATTCATATCGTTCGTTTTCCATAATTTGACGCGATGTTCACCCGGTATCATCGCCGCCAACCAACGCCCATCGGGACTGAAGACTGTCGTTGTTATTCTTGTAGTCGCCACGCGCTGCGAAAAGATTGGATCTGATGAGGGAACGGTCCCGGAAGAGACACATTTCCCGGATGACGAGTCGGAACGATAACCCATTTTGTAGAGACTGATGGAACTATCGTTGCTTGGTATATCTTGAATAGCTGTGGCCAGAAAACAACCATCGGGACTGAAAGCCAAGGACGTGATAACGCCTTTCCGGTGCACAACTGCCGGTTTCACGGTTGGATCGGACATGTCGTGGAGATTGAAAAAATCCTCCGCGTCCGTCGCCGTAGCCAGCCAACGGCCATCGGGGCTGAAGGCCAAGGACCTTACAATACCTTTTTCTTGCACCACAGTCGCCTTCCCAGTCAGATCGGACATGTCGCGGAGATGTACAACAGAACCGGTACCTGTCGCCGTCGCCAACCAGCGTCCATCGGGGCTGAAAGCAAGCGTCTCGACAACAGCCGTCTCTTCCACAAGACTAGGCTCGGTGGTCGGATCAGAAGTATCGTGGAGGTGAACGACAGAACCCGTATTCGTCGCGGTAGCCAACCAACGGCCATCGGGACTGAATGATAGCGAAAGGACGTCGCCCTCCAGGGAAACCAGATTTCTGGGTTCCACGTCTCGATTAGTGATATCAGAAAAGAGTTTGACAGCACTATTGCGATCTTTGTCGCGTACAACAGCTATTACCCGATTGCTCCTCGGAGCAAATGCAAGTTCGTATACGTCGCCGCTCAAAGTCCATTGATAGTCAACAGGCACTTCACTAGTCATGCTGAAGTTTGGCCTTGCTCGATCAGTGACATCCCAAACTCTAACCTGCCCAGTCTTGCCGCCCGTTACCAACCGTCCGCTGGTGGAATCGAAACCCACCGTCGAGACGTCATCTTCGCTTGAAAGCATCAACATTCCGGCGGTTTGATGCAAAGCCTCCTGCTGTAGGATGAACTCGTACTTCACTTTAGTTTCTTGCTCCGTTTCGAATTTATCCTGTTCCGACGAATACCACAGAAATCCCGACACAAATAACACAACTCCTGGGGAACCAAATACTAATGCGCTGTGCAATCTCCTTTTCTTCTGTTGCACATCGCTCGATATCAGAAATTTCTCCTCCGTTTTAGTAAGCGTGTAGTTCGATTTAACCGCGTTAGCGCTTTTGAGCGCGCCTCCACGCAATAATAGTTGATCGGGACGGTCGGACCGCTGCCATGCCTGCGCTTGTCGTTGAAATGGCGCCAATTTACTTTCTTTCCACGCGATATTGTTAGTTTGGATGGGTTCGATCATTCGATCATGGGTGAGTTCATACCACGTAGCGCCGTGACGTGTTTCTTCCCGAACGACGTACTCGTTAATCAATGCCGATATAACGTCGTTATCCAGACCCCTGCTCGTGTTCGGTTCTTGTAATACCGGCAGTCGGATTCCACGCTCCGAAATGAGATTTTCATCGACCCATTCCCGAACAAACCGCTCTTCTACTTTGTGCGCATCTGCGACACTTTTGACGGCGTTTGCGTAGTAAGCTGCCAAGGCCTTATCTACACTCACAGCCTTGAAATCGTCGATAGTGATCTTGTTATGATCGGATCGCGGAGTCTCCCATATATTGCGACAGACAACTTGAATCTGGACCGGCTCTACCGTGGGTCCAAGCTTTGTTTCGGGTGCTCCGTCAGGACGAGAAACCTGCACCAAGCGCAGATCATCGACGAGTGCCTGCGCAGCAGCATCGACGAAATCTACACCGAAGTCACGCGCCGGTCGCTGGATTGCCTCCAATGCAGCACCCTTTTCAAGAAAGTTAAGACGAAATGTGTTTCTGAAACGCGTCGGTATGGCATCATGATACGGTTTGAATCCGCCCAGGTATTCTTCTCGGAGTGAGAACACTGCCCAAAGATGGTGGTTACGTAAGGTTTCGCCGACTTGCTCAAAAAATTCTCGCTTGTCATCCGTGTCTGTAGGATCCCGGGTCAGAATCTCTTCAAATTGATCGAAGATCATCACCGTATTTTCTGATTCAGGCACGCGCCGCTTCATATAAGCAGACATCGTCCATTGAGCTAGATCTTCATCAGGTACACCAAGGCCATCATTCGAATCCAAGTCGAGATGCAATAATGCGCTGAACAGATACCGATTGTATTTGCGCGGGTCCTCGAGAAATGCCTTCGGATGCGTCACCCGCATAATGGGCAGGACCGAGAGATTTTCCTCGTCCTCGAGAGTCGGAACAAGCTTTGCCTGAAGTAAGGACGTCTTGCCGGCACCGGAAGGGGAATAAAGCACCACTATCCGATTTGCAATCAACAGATCGAGCAATGCCCGGGCATCAGGGTCTCGCCCGTAAAGTATCTCGCCCGGCACAAACGCTCGAGGCCCAACGTAAGGCGTGTCTGTTCTATCCGGCATATGTTCTCACTAAACCCACGTAGAGTAAGGTGCCTGCAATAATTGACGAGCTGGTTTAACTAGCGTCCCCGGTTGAGCGCGATAGACTCATCCCGATTTGCGCGCTGGATGTCTCATTACACGGCGTGATCCTCTCTTGCCATTCGCTCGATAACCTCTCGAATTCCTTCCGCCACCTGCTTGAACGCTTCATCTCGGTTTGCCCAGGAGGTTATCGCCGTACCGCTCTTGGGCAATGCCTCGAGTTGACCGATGATATGTTCCTCCCAATCGCATTCACGCAAGATGACCGGGATCACGCATGCTTCATTTTTCTCATGTCTTTCCATTGCACGGGGTAGTTCTTTTATTCTGATAAAGTCCGACGACAAAAAATCCGCGCTTACCAGTAACAGAATGATCTTGGCCTTATCGAAGTTCTCGTTGATTTCTTGCTCCCACTTTTCGCCCCCCCTGATGCTGCGATCATGCCAAGTACGGATCCAGCCCTTTTCTTTTAGAGTGCTCAGGTGCTTATCCAATTCGTTTATCAAATCTTCATCGCCATGCGCGTACGAGTAAACAAGATCGATAGGCTGCTCTAACTTGATCGGCGCGGTTGGTCGGTCTCCGGCTTTCGCCGGCATAATTGACGGTTGATCTAAATGAGCCTTGAGTTCGCGCATGAAATCGCCGATTTCCCCCCAATAAATGTTGACCGCATAAAGCTGTTCGCCAAAATAATTACCCAGATACTCTCGAACTGTCTCAGGACTTTTAAAGTCATCTGCGCTAGGATCAACTTGTACGGCAACATGCTCGAAGTCTTTCAGTTTTTCTTTTGATTCTCTGCTGGAAATAAGCCGGAGCAACACGCGAAATTCCCAATCCGTGATTCTAAATCCAACAAAGAACAAAGACGTGTCAGTTAGAGCTTTCCAGACCTTGGTGGGAATAAGTTCGGTCTCTGTGCAGACTGAGATCAAAAAATCAAAGTAATCATCTTCTGTTAGTACCAAAGAATCGCATTCGTTTATGCGCCCAAACAAATGGTACACCAGGGGACGATTTTCATCGGGATTGTAATTTGGATCTGTGTCGAACACGCTCTGAAATTCCCTTTCTCGCTTCCAATTACACGCCTCGACCACATGATCTATTTTGCTCTGAGCGAAAGCGCTGCCGAGCAGATTACCAAAGGCCGCCGTTACATATATGTTCTGCTTAAGCTCTGCCAGTATGAGATGTGGGTCATAAGGATCCCTTTTTTGTTTGTTAATGACGACCTCATTAATAAGTGCGTTAAGCAGCTGCTCACTAGGTTCCGCCTCGCGCTGTACCTCCGAGAGAATATCACCATATCGTTCTTGCAACGCTCGACATAAATAGTCAACGAGCTCATCTATAAGTACGCGTCGTCTTCTTTTGACTTCAACGTACTGAGCGACTTGCCGTAGATTGCTTCGATCCTTAGGATCTAGAGGGTATTTATACGTATCTGCCCATCGCTCCGCTATTTCGGCGCGAGAGCCGAGTAAGTGTTCCGCGACTCGGGGCCCTACAATCGGTGTGCAGCGCTTCTTGCGAATCTCGCGTAGCAGGTTATCCCAAGCACCGTCCTCAATAAAACCGTGCATATTGCCATCCTTAAATCTACCCTCGAATCTTAAGCTTTGAAATAGAGTTGAATTCGTTCTCCCTAACGACTAACGCTGTGTACAGATTGGTGACGAATTAGTGCCAATATCTAATGGCATTGACATTCTAAAATGTTTGATCCAGGTCAAACACGCTACTTCTAATCCATGAATATTCGATCAGTGGCACATGGAAAAGGAATCCGGTAAACCGCAATAGCATCGGTTTTCGACTATCGTCCGCGCGAGCCCGCTACCGCAAAGCCTGGTTTGTCCCTTATTATTCTGACGATGATCGGCGTGTACAGTACCGATGCTCACGGTGCGCGGATTAAAGCGATACGGCAATGACAGCCATTGGTGGGCGCTACTTGCAACAGTTATACTCAATGTCCTGCATTGTGACCCGTCCGGTGGTTCAACACGATTGTAGGATACTGATGATGCATTGCAAGCTAGCGACAATAGTAGCTTCCTTTGTGTTGAGCGGGTGTTGGGCACACATAGCATATGATAATGCTGAGACCGGTGAGTTCACGGGTGTACTCGAAATACGCTGGCTCGAACCGGACCGGTTCCTCTTTGTACCCAACCAGACCAATCCGCTGCGTTTCAAAACGGCCGCCGGCGACCGCGTCATCGAACCGAAACCGATGTATACGGACGGCGGTTCAATCCCGCGCATTTTCTGGTCCATTCCCGGTTATTCCCCCTGGGGGCTAGCACCGGCGTACATTATCCACGACTGGCTTTTCGTCGCGCACCACTGCAACACCGCGGGTTACGAAGACGTCTCATTTCCCGATTCTTCACGCTTCATGGGCGAAAGCATCAAAACGCTGATGGAAACGAACCGCGTGCCTAGGGATGAGACGCTGTTTTTTAACGTCGTTGCCGCCGTTCGGACGCCGATCGCGAAACGGCTCTGGGACGAGGGGGAATGCGATCTGCCCGCTGACGAGGTAGCCTACGGCTTCGCGGTCGACGTAAAGCCGGTATTGGAACGAGAACTGGAAATGGTGCGAAAAGAGCTGGATGGGGTCGAGAATGAATTACGCACCGCGACGGACGCCGCGCGTAAGCAACAGCTTGAATTGTACGCATCGAAACTGCGCAGCGAAATAATTGAAATAAACCGGCTGTCAACAGCAGCCGCGGCGCAACCCCAAGGCGCTCCGGCCACAAGATTGCTTTACACAATCGATATGAGCAGGATCCGATAGTCCGACGCGGCGCAAAACTGGGACAGATTTTTTTAACGGCGTATTGATCTACGGTCGCAGTGACCACACCATCCCGTCGCATCCGCCTGAGTTTGATCACCTGCTAGAATCAATATGGTAATTCCTTGATCGTTGATTCAATGCGCCGGTAGAAAGAAAAATAAGCGCCGAATGGTCTCTACTGACGATCCTCCAGTAATACTGGTCGCTCGGCGCTATCGCGCTTGTCGTCATCTTCGCAATCCGGACCGGCCTGTGCCGGAGCGCAGAATCAGCGATCAAGAAAAATCCTGGCGCGATCATTGGGCGCATTCTTCTAGTCGTCGTCCTGTTTGGCTTGGTTGTCGTCTACCACGGCACGATGAATCTGAGCGACTTCGACGCCTGGGCAGCCCCGCTTATTCTTCCCGCACTGTTACTGGGTCTGCTGGTGATCTGGATCCTTGCGATGGTCAAGATCCGGCGGCATCGTCTACATCGAACATTAAGACCCTTTTACTGGGTTGTTCTGCTCGTCGCGCTGTTCCCCCCTGCACACTTTCTAGCTTTTCTAGTCGGATACGATTGATCCACGTTACCAATCAATACGGCCGGCACCGCATCCGTCGCCGTGATGCGCCACAATTCCCCGTGACGCTGGTTCAAAAATACGTTGGATTCGAAAGGTGACACTACCGAGGGGAAGATGAACACCGCGCTGGCGCGCCGGTCGTACCAATCGTCGCCGTACTCTTGGCTGGGATCGTAGGGGTAATCGCTCCACCCGGGAATCTCCTCGGCGGGCAGCACCGACAAGCGTCACCGCACGACGTTTTCGAGGACCACCAGCGAATAGGGGGAGGCGGTGTGGAAAATATGGGTACCATAATGGGGATAGTTCTGTTCATTACGTTTTAAAAATCAAACGGACTCCTTAATTCAGAAACATCTCGACGCGCATGTATCGCACCACCTCTAGCCGTTGTTAGTCCATTGATCGAATTCGCTCGGAAGTAGGCTGAGAATATCGGCGCCCGACATGCCGTAGATGTCGTAGTTCACGTCGAGTTGCTGCAACACGCGAACAAAACGCCGAACTGAACCACCGCGGACTGACGCGGCTTGTGAACCCGGCTTCGGGGAGCGGCTGTCTTCGTCGAGGTACAGCCTGGTCGCAGCGTTGACGACTCCGAGGTTCGCGATCAAGTCCTGCCGTCCAGCTATTTCGTGATAGATCGTGCTTTCCCGGTGCAGTGGTCCCGACAGCAACAGCGTCGAATCGATGCCGTGCCGACGAAACACCTGATAGGGCCCGAACAACAGATGCCGGTGCCGGTACCGGAAACTGAATTCGGGAATGTGGCGATAGTCCTGACCCGGCCGTCGGGCACCGTCGGGATCCGCCGGGCAGACTTGATCGAACAGAAACAGCGACAGCCAGGTCCACAATCCCTGGTTCCGATCCGTGTCTTCCGCGGGCAACGGCGCAAGTATCTCGCACAGGTATTCTCCCAGCGCCAGCCTATGTGGAAAATCGCGCCGCTCGATCGACACGTCGACCGACAATTCAGAGGTATGGCGAGGGTCTTCCAACAACCCCCGCGGCGGGTCGCCGCGCTTGTTTCCCCGCAGGCCGGACAGATATTTCCGGAACCGCTCGATCCCCGCACTATCGAGCGCGCGCACGAGTTCCGCCATCAGCTCGATTCCTTGCGCAGCGCCTTCGCAAACCGCTGCCGCGCCCGCCTGGATCGGCAAAAACCCAGCACCGCCTCTTCTATCCATTCACGCCGCCTCGCCATCCCGGCATCGCCCACACCGCTCGGGGGCTCGGTCACGCCCGGAAGCGCGCCCACGAAACGCAACCACAGACTGGTCCATTCGCCGTCGTCAAAGCCGACATCGGTCTCCTCGAGAACGATCAGGATTTCGTGGAGAATGTGGCGCAGTATCTCGGGATAAACCAGCGCCAGAAACGCATCTCCTGTACGTGCGGCCTCGCCGATGGCGTCGACGCGGTTGTTCAGCTCCAGCACCGGCCAGTCGCTCAGCTCCAAGCGCCAGACACGATCCCCCAGATCGCAGAAATCGACCGGCAGCAACGATTGCCTGTTGTCTACGTCCTCACGCGGGCGCAGCGGTATGAGCTTGTCGGCCACGCCGAGCAACAATCCGTGGCGCCTGGATTGATCAACCACTTTTACGCGGAACTTCGGCAGCGGCCGCGAGGTAACGTCCGTCAAGCGCAGGTCATCCGGGTCGCGGGGTTTGCCAATGGTTCCGAAGGCGAACCGCATGTACGAAGCCGAGTTGTAGGCCTCGACGAAGACGCTGGAGTCCTTGGGGAAGCCCAACGGCGCCAGGTCGAGGTCGGCGGCAAACGCATACCCGGCATCGTCCGCAGGCAGCAACCGAATCGTCACCGCCGAGCGGGGGATCTTCCTGCGGCCCGTGTAGTTGAGGCGTCGAATCACAGGGCGGACGCCTCGACACGCACGCGGATGTCGCGGCGCACATCGAATCCCTCAACGGTCACGCGGAAATGCGGGTCCCGAATGTCGATTACCAGCAGATTGCCGCCGCGCCGCGTGATCTCCGCATGTTCGCTTTCGATGACGATGGGCGGTTTGTCCAACTCGAAGTCCGGCCGCTGGTACTGGATGAAGGGATTGCCCCGCCGCACGTCGTACGCCACCCAAACCGCCGCATTGCGCGGCATCGCCCTGCCGTCACCGTTGCCTGCGAGGCGGAAACCGCCGTGCAGTTTTTGCAGCTGAAAAAAGCGATCCACGCCCACGGTCTCGACGCTCATCGCTTCGCCGGTGTCCTCGGTTCCCGGCTTGTCCTCCCGGCCTTTTTTCGGATCCACGACCGACTGCTCGGTAGGAATGTCCAGGGCAAAGACGTGGCGCAACAAATCAAAGTCCCGATCCTCCGTTGGCCGTGTCATCGCCCGCACTATCTCACGCGGGACGTTCTTTACGTAGCGAAGAGTAAAAGGACCGTGGCGATAGCGATCCTTGAATTTCGGGGAACGCTCCTGCCACTCGGTGTGCGCCGGATTTTCGGAGTCTCCCAGCAGCTCCGACAGCGGCTGGTCGCGGACCAGCACCAGCACCCGCATGCCTTTCTGCATCGCCGCCCGCACGCCGGCGATGGTGATGCCGTCGCGGACGAAATGCTCCTCCGCGCTGCCGAGGGCGTCGTCGCGCTCCAGGTAGACGTCGAACTGCGACAGCACGGGCTCCGCCGCGGCCGGCTTCACCCAAACCGGCACGCTCACTGCAATGGGCCGACCGGCGTTGAAGCGGCCGCGCAATGGCCCCAGGGCATCGGCGGCGATGCAGTCGTCGTTCCATCGCGGCGCCCGAGCGGCGGACGGCGGGTTCAGGCGCGCGTACTGCTCGCGCGGTAACTGCACGCCCCAGCGCGCCAGTTCCAACAACCGTCCCAGCTGGGGCGCGTCTTCCCGGGAGTCCCGTGTGATATATCGGTCCAAAGTCCGTGCATCCAGAAATTCCGTTTTGCCGTCGTGCACGATTTCCGCCGAGATATCGCCAGAAATAATGGGAATAAAGTAGTGCCGGATGATCGAGGCGAGCACCGCCTGCGGCGTGAGCTCGGCGACGGGGAACGGTATGATCACCGACAGGCCGGGTTCGTCGCTTCGCGAGATCAGAAAATCGCGGCGGAAGCGCTGCACGTGCGCCGCGTCTTCGAGCGGCAGCGCGAATCCATTGTCGAAGCGCCCGAAATACCCATAGGGATAAAAACGCTGGTCTCGCAGCTTATGGATCTTCAGCACCGCCTGGCCCATCAGCACGCGTCGCCGGTCGTCGGCCCGAATCGACAAACCGAAAAAGGCGTTGATGCGCGAGGCCGCCGAAAACACCGTTTTTCCCAGGCCCCAGCGGCCCAGTTCCGCGGCGTGTTTGCGGGAACGGCCGACATTGCGCCAGAAATAATAGAAGTCGTTTCTCGCCGCGGCGGCGTCGAGTTCGACGTCTTCGCTTTGCGACGGATCGCCCTGCAGGCCACGCGTGCCGAAGTCTTCGATGACGACGTAGTTCAGCAACTCGGACGACGAAGGCAAATCCGTGAGGCCGCTCCGGTTGGCGTTGAGATGCCCCCACAGACCCGCCAGATACGGAACCTTGGACTCACCGTTCAAGACCTCGCCCGCCTGCGGAAAAGAGATGCGGATCGTGAGTTGTTCGCCGGGGAGTCTGGCGTCGAGGGAGTTCTGAATGGCCTCCCGCACCAGCGCGTCCGCCAAGCTGCCGAGCGCCTCGGTGGAGAAAAACTCGGCCTCGATCGGGTCGATGTTCATCTCCCCGGGCTGCATCCGACGAAATCTCCAGGTGGGAGAATCAGTCATTGTGGCGGCGAAAAAGACAAAAAGGAGAACTATTTTCCCATTCGATGAATGATATCCGTAAGCTCAGGGGATCAAAACTGTCGCGCCCAACGTAGTTCCGCTTTCAATCGCCCGGTGTGCTTGCACCGCGTCTTCAAGTGCGTACTCCGAGTTGATATTCGCCTCCAGAATACCGTCGGCGATAGCCTTGAACAGATCGCGCGCCGCCCACTCGAGATCCGACCGTTTGGCCAGATAATGCATGATTGCGGGTCGAGTAATAAACAGAGAACCTCGCGCGCCTAGATCTTGAATGATATCGATGGGATCGGGCGGACCCGATACGTGTCCGTACGCCGCACACACACCCATAGGCCGGAGACAATCCAGCGACTTTTGAAGCGTGTCTTTGCCGATAGCCTCGTAGACTACCGCGGCGCCCTCCCCGTCGGTGACTTCACGCACCTTGGCCACAAAATCCTCTTTAGCACGGACCACGGGGAAATCACATCCCGCCGCGCGCGCGGCCTCGGCCTTCTCGTCGGTACTTACAGTACCGACGATCTGTGCGCCCATGGCTTTTGCCCATCGGCAAAGAATCGACCCCATCCCGCCCGCGGCGGCATGCACCACGATGGTATCGCCGGATTGTACCTGATACGTCCTGTACAACAGATACTGTGCGGTCATGCCTTTCATCAGCAGCGCTGCGACCTCCTTGTCGTCCAGTTGCGCCGGGAGACGGAGCAGCTTATCCACCGGATAGTTTCGCAGCTCCGAATACGATCCCAGCGGCGGTAGTCCGTAGGCAACACGATCGCCGACCCGGAAGGCCGTGACATCGACGCCTACGTCCTCGACACGCCCCGCTGCCTCGAAGCCAATCACACAGGGAAGCGGAGGAACGGGCCACGGATGGGAGATACCGGCACGGTGGTAGGTATCGGCGAAATTAACGCCGATGGCCGTGTGGCGGACGCGGACCTCGCCTGGACCCAGATCGGCCACGGGCCACTCCTGCCAGCACATGACCTCGGGCGGCCCCTGTTTGTGGATGACCTGTGCCATGGGCATGACCACTTACCTCAATTCGAGACAACCAACGCCAGTAAAACTTGGAAATGGGAATAGATCTATTTTTGATAATGACAAATCTGCTAACAATAAATCTATCCCCATTTTACATTTTTATTGAACGAACAGGCGTTCGTCCAAGACGGCCGGCGCCGGATCCGTCGCCTTAATGCGCCTGAATTCCTCGTGACGCTGGTTCAACAGCACGTTGGGTTCGAAGGGCGACACCACCGAGGGCACGATGAGCACCGCGCTGGCGCGCCGGTCGTACCAATCGTCGCCGTACTCCTGGCTGGGGCCGTAGGGGTAATCGCTCCAGCCGGATAGCTCGTCGGCGCGCAGCGCGATGCGCGAGACCGCCTCGGGTATGGTGATGCGGATGAAGTGCTGGCTCGGGGGCAGCGCCGATAAGCGCCAGTGGACGACGTTTTCGAGCACCGCGAGCGAATAGGTGGATGCGGTGTGGACGATGTAGCGGCCCGGCGTACACCAGCGGCTGCCGTATTTGTACGCTCCACCGCCATCGAAAATCGGATAGTCGGCGTGGGCGATGCGAAATGCCGACAGCGTACCCTTAAACGGGGAGGCCGGCTTTCGCGCGCTCAAGGATCTCCTCCACCTGCCGTCCGCCGATCTCGGTGAGCGCCGCATCGAGCGGCGTTTTGCCCTTGAGTTCCGGATGCGGGGTCATGAGAAATCGGCGCGCCGCGCCCGGGTCCTCCCAGGCGGCCTGGACCATGGCGTAGATCCGCGCCAGGCGCTCGGCCGTCTCGCTGTGCTGGGTGTTGAGAGTCCGCGAGCGCTGATAGGTGGCGCGCGGGATGATGCGATAGCGAAGGCCGACGCGCGTAACTTCGTCCAACTCCTCGGAGATGCGCGCCACCAGGGCGTCGAAGGCGGGACGCGGAATACCGTTCGCCACCGCGTCGTCGAGGTCCATCATGGAATGAATGCGGCGACCCAACGTCTTGGGGCCTCCGAGTACTTCTGCAATGTCCTGGGCTCTAACCATCGTACCTAAACCGGATTAGTTCATATGATGCAAAGTATACCATCATATGAGGCCCATGGCCACCTGAGTTAACAATCTTACGCCTTTCCTCGAGCGTTAGCTTACTCACAGATCTCGGATACCCATTAATCCGTAATCACTCTGATCGCGTTTCCAGATTGGAAGCGACAGGCCCGTGGTACGCACGGAAACTGTGCACCACGTATCTAGGATCGCCACGCCGAACAATATCGACGAAGTCCCGGGAAATCGTGTCCTTACTCGCGGCGGCGGGCCGCGGGTACGCCGCGCAGCCTCTGCGGCAGCGCTCGAACCAGGGTGCGCGTAATTCCTACCACCGCATGGAAAGTCATGCGGGCCGGCGAACCGGTCCGCATGCCGAATTGGTCTGCGATCGGTTCGGGCAACAGCATGGCGGCCATGGAGTAGTTGAACGGTGCGAGCACCCGCGTCGACCAGGTGCCGGACAGCAGACCGCGGTAGACGCGACGCGCCGTGTCGGTCACGATCAGTGTGTCGCCAGTCAGCGTCTGTCGCCACCAGTGTTGAAAATCTTCCCAGCCTTCGGGGTAGCGCTGCTCCGCTATCCCGAACAACTGTCCGAATCGTTTCGCCTGCCCATAGAACCGTTCCTTCTCAACTGCAGTTAAAGGCGCGTTGAACAGGTCGTAGGCGACGACGGCGGAATCCAGCAGCGTCGCCGCAACCCAAAACAGCAGTTCCGGATCGTTGGCGTCGTAGCGCGGGTCCACGCCGGGCGGCAACGGGTCGTTCACACGGCCGCAGACGCGATTATGCACCGCGCGCACCCGGCAGGCGGCGGCGATCGCCTCCTCCCGACTGCCGAACACGAGACGGTAGACGGCGGTAAACGTGCGCGTGCCGCGGCCGAAGGGATCCTCCCGATAGCGGCTGTGATCCGCCACTGCCTGCGCCACCTTGGGGTGTGCGATCTGCAGCAACAGCGCTCGCATCCCCGCAAGCAGCAGCGTCGGTTCGCGGCTCACCCGCCAGAACACGGATTCGGGCGAGAAAAAACCCGAACCCGGCTCAATGTCTTTGCCCAGTTCTTGCAGATACCGCCTGAAGCGATCGAGGTCGCCGGCCTCGGGTGGTGGACCGATAGGCATGTCGTTTCCGAAAAAAGGACAGTGTACTTGATTCCCTGTGCGCCGGGGTCTGCTCGAACTTCTGCACCCACCGCGAGCTATGGCCACAAACCGTCTCTGCGGTACCCGGAAATAGCGCTTCACGTGCCGCACCCGTAATCTCACGGTCAGGGCATCAACGCGATGACCTCCTCTGCGGCCTGTGGCTAATCTTGTCCCCAGTCGGGATACGGCATTCAACGTTAGACCGCGCTCAAACTCCATCTACAGCTTGGCACTCGTTTGTTTGAATGCGGCCCCGACATCAAGATCCGCAGGACTGCCGGGCAGCCCGAAACCGCGTTTCGCCCGGACAACAGTTTCTTTATACTTGGCACGTTATCGGGACGCGGATGTGCGCAAGCAAAATGTGTTCCCGATAACGCCGTCACGGCAACCGCGAGGCTTACAAGCGATATGGCAGACGCTATGGTGCGCTCAGCTGGGGCGTCCGTCACCCGCTTCGGGTGGTTGGCTTTTGTCGGTCCCGCTTTGTCGCTTACCGTTTGCTACGCCAAGGTCATATTGAGTGCCGCGGGTGTGGCGGAATTCGAGATCAACCCCCACTGGCAAGCCGTCCTGATGTGGGTGTTCGCGGCGCTGGCCGTGTACGGTCTGTCACGGGATCGTTCCCAGCACGGTCGAAAGACGCCTTTCTATTTAGGACTCGCGGGTTTTGTCATTATCGCGGGCACGCTCTACACCTACTACAACGCGCTCATTCTGGTGTTGGGTTATATCGTGTTGATTATTGCAGCCTTTCTCAATCAACACGCCTTGCTGAGAGGTCTTTACGATACCGTCGCGCGACTGAACATCACGCTTGAGCAGCGCGTTGCCGATCAGGTGGCCGAGATCTCCGGGCTGGCCCGATTGAAGCGGTTTCTGGCTCCGGAGCTGGCCGAGCTCATTACCAAGGAGGGGAAAGAATATCTGCTCGAGAGCCATCGCCGTTTCATCGCCGCGGTGTTCTGTGATCTGCGGGGCTTCACCGCCTTCTCGGACGGCGTCGAACCCGAAGAGGTCATGGGTGTGCTGCAGACCTACCACGAACACCTCGGACGCCTGGTGGTGAGTCACGGGGGAACGATACACCACCGGGCCGGTGACGGCCTGATGGTGGTCTTCAACGATCCCATCACCTGCGACCAACCGGTGCTCGAAGCCGTGCGACTGGCGATCGACATGCGTCAGGAATTCCAGGATCTGAACCGGGATTGGGAGAGGCGCGGCTACGAGCTGGGTTTCGGCATAGGGATCGCCAGCGGGCACGCCACGCTCGGCGTGATCGGCTCCGAGGATCGCCACGACTACACGGCCATCGGCAATCCCGTGAATCTCGCAGCGCGGCTATGCGGCGAAGCCAAAAACGGCCAGATTCTGATCAGTCAAAAGGCCTATGTTGACGTCGAGAACTTCGTCGAGGCCAGCTGTATCGGCGAGTTGCAGCTCAAGGGCGTGTGGCGGGCGATCAAAGCCTTTAATATAGAAAAGCTCGTCGATGAACGACGAGCCGTCCTCGACGGATCGGGCTGAGATCGACGCTCGCGGCGGGTCGAGTCACTTCGATGCAATGTCTGGAGTGCGAGCGCGAAAATCGTCCCGACGCCAAGTTCTGCGCCGGCTGTGGCGTGCGCCTGGAACGGGTCTGCGGACATTGCAAGGCGCCGTTGCCGGGCGATGCGCTCTTTTGCGACGCGTGCGGTACGGCCGTCGAGAATGTCGGTTTTGAAAATAAGCCGAAGCAGCAGGTAGCACGCAAAACCGCGGCAGAGCGTCGCCAGGTCACGGTGATGTTCTGCGATCTCGTAGGCTCGACGGAGCTCTCGGAGCGGCTCGACCCAGAGGAACTGCGCGAATTGCTCACGCGGTACCAGGAAGTCTGCGGCGACGTGGTCAATCGGCTGGACGGTCACATCGCCAAATACATGGGGGACGGTATCCTGGTGTATTTTGGCTATCCTCGGGCGCACGAGGACGACGCCTACCGGGCGCTGCGGGCGGGTCTTGGCATCGTGGCGGCGTTTCAAGATCCGCAAGCGACCATCGCACCGCCCGGGGTTGACTTATCCGTTCGCGTTGGCATTACGACCGGTCTGGTCGTGGCCGGCGACGTAGGCAGCGGCGAGCGGATTGAAGAGAACGCCATCGTCGGCGAGACGCCGAACATTGCCGCGCGTTTGCAGTCGCTCGCCGAGCCCAACACCGTGGTCGTCGGTGACGCCACCCGGCGCCTGGTCGAGGGCCTGTTCGAACTCGATGCCCTTGGCCCGCGCACGCTCAAGGGCATCTCGCGACCCGTCGGGGTCTACCGCGTGCGGGAGGAGCGCGGCTCCCTCGACCGTTCACAAGGGCGTACCCGGCTGCGGATGACGCCGCTCGTCGGTCGCGCGGAAGAAATCGGCATGCTTTTGAAACGCTGGGCGCAGGCGAAAGAGGGAGAGGCCCAGGTCGTGCTCCTCTCCGGCGAAGCCGGTATCGGTAAATCGCGCATGGTCCGCGATCTTCAAGAACGCCTGAACGACGAATTGCGCAATCGGGTGCTGTATTTCTGCTCGCCCTTTCATCGCAACAGCGCTTTCTATCCCGTCGTCGACCAACTCGAGCGCGCCCTTCGTTTTGTCAATCATGACACCACGCAGCAAAAGCTCGACAAACTAGAAACGGTGCTGCATACCCTGCGGCTCCCGAAGGAGCAATTTGCACCGGTGCTGGCGTCACTGCTGTCGCTGTCTCCGTTGGCAGGCCACGGGGCTCCGAGCTTGAGTCCCGAAGAACTGAAAAAGAAGCTCCAGGAGACGCTGATGGCGATCGTCGCGGCCATGGCCCAACGAGATCCTATATTCATGGTTGTAGAGGATGCGCACTGGATCGACCCATCCACCCTGGATTTGATCGGTTTGCTCATCGAGCGCTTGCGAAAGGACCGTTTTTTCCTTCTCGTCACGTTTCGTCCCGAATTTCAATCTCCCTGGGAGGATTATTCCCATGTCACCACATTGCGGCTCAACCACCTTACCCGCAAGGAAAGCATGGCGATGCTGGCGAAAGTTGCCGACGACAAATCGCTGCCGGATGAAGTCCGCGATCGGATCGTTGCCGAAACCGACGGCGTGCCGTTGTACGTCGAAGAGCTCACCAAGACGGTGATCGAATCCGGCATGCTGCGGGAATCCGACGGCCGCTACGTGTTGACGG
Source organism: uncultured Gammaproteobacteria bacterium (assembly GCA_947258495.1). Taxonomy (GTDB): domain Bacteria; phylum Pseudomonadota; class Gammaproteobacteria; order Arenicellales; family JAANXG01; genus CALZGZ01. The sequence goes on along the minus strand of CAMYIN010000105.1, from coordinate 4,983 downwards.
GAACATTGGGAGAACTTTCGATACCGACGTCCCTTCAGGATTCCCTCATGGAGCGTCTTGACCGGCTGGGGCCGACAAAGGACGTGGTGCAACTGGCGTCGGTCATCGGTCGAAGCTTCAGCCACGAATTACTGGCGGCCATCACTCCCCTGTCTGCCGACGAACTGGACCAGGCACTGCATGGGCTCATAGAATCGAACCTGATCTATCGTCGCGGTCTTCCATCGCATGTCGGCTACGAATTCAAGCATGCCCTGGTCCGGGACGCCGCATACGAATCGTTGCTGAAGACCACGAGGCAGAAATATCATCGTCGCATCGCGCAGGCGTTGGAAGAGCATTTTCCCGATACGGCGGTCACCGAACCTGAAATCCTCGCCTATCACTTCGAAACGGCCGGCGACGCCGGCAGCGCGCTTGCCTATTGGCAGCGATCGGGCGAACTCGCTTCACGGCGTTCGGCGAATGCGGAGGCGGTGAGCCACTTCAACCGGGGCTTGCAGCTGCTGGAGAGGCAGCAAGCGTCTCGTGAGCGAGACGTGACGGAACTGAAATTGCGCGTGGGTCTCGGGCCAGCGCTTTTAGCCATAAAAGGGTTTTCCGCACACGAAGTCGTGGACACCTACATCCGGTCAAGGGAATTGTGCGACAAGATCGGAGAGACGGCGCATCGGTTTCCCGTCACCTGGGGGCTTTGGTTTACCAAACTGCATACGGGAGAAATAGACGAGGCTTGTATGCTCGCGGAGGAGCTGCTGGTGTTCGCCGGGCAACAGTTGGACGACGGTTTACTCCTCGAGGCGCATCATGCGGCGTGGACCAGCCGTTTCACGTGCGATGAGTTAAGGCCGGTGCTCGAGCACATCGAGAAGGGAATGGCCCTTTACGATTTCGATAAGCACCGTTCCTACGCTTTTCTGTATGGCGGGCACGATCCGGGTGTGTGTGCTCGAATCATAGGGGCGCTGACGCTGTGCCTGCTTGGCCATCTGGACCGGGCGCGAGACCTCGCTGCGGAAGGCGTTGCCCTCGCAAACAAACTGGGACATCCGTTCACCCTGGCGTTGGCGCTGAGCTTTTCGACCTCCGTGTTTCTTTTCCGTCGGGAACCCCGGTTGGTTGCCGCGCAGGCCGAGACACTGTCCGCTTTGTGCGCCAAGGAAGGGTTCCCCCATTTTTCCGCCATGGCCGATATGCTGCAAGGCTGGGCGCTGGCGAAGCAGGGTCAGACCAATGAAGGTATTTCGAGGATGCAGGTCGGCTTAGACGCGGTGCGGCAGGCCGGCGTCCAACGCCTGTCGTTTCAACTTGTAATTCTTGCCGATGCGTATTGCTTCGTGGATCAGATCGAAAAAGGCCTCGATGTCGTAAACGAGGCGTTGGATGTGGTCGAGAGAACGGGCGAGCGCAGATGGGAGTCCGAAGCCCACCGCTTGAAAGGAGAATTGCTGCTGGCCATGGCAAGCACGGAAGCGGCCGCGGCGGAAAATATTTTCAAACGGGCGATCGAAATATCGCGTCAACAGGAAGCCAGGCTGTTCGAGCTGCGGTCGGTCACGAGCCTCAGCCGCCTGTGGCGCGGTCAAGGAAAGCGCAGGGAATCGCGGGAGCAACTGGCGCCGATCTACGATTGGTTCGCGGAGGGCCATGATACCGGCGACCTCATGGATGCCAAGACCCTGCTCGCTGACCTGGTCCCGTGATACATGACGCGATACATGGGGTCGGTGACAACTTAGAACGGGCAGCATCATCGTTTGTCGCCGACCTCGTTGTTTCGACTATACGATTTCCACCAATTCGATATCGAAGTTGAGCGCCTTGCCGGCGAGCGGATGATTGGCATCCACGGTAATGGATTCTTCCGAGACCTCGGTTACGGTCATACTGGTGACGTTGCCTTCGGCGTCGCGGGCCTGCAACTGCATGCCCTGCTCCGGTGTCAGATCCTCCGGCAGGACGCTTTTGGGCACTTCCTGAATCAGCTGTTCGTGATGCGGGCCGTAACCGTCTTCGGCCTCGATGCGTACGGATTTATTCTCGCCGACAGTCATGCCCTCGACGGCATTCTCGAAACCGGGAAGCACCTGCCCGTTACCGATGCCGAATTCGAGCGGATCGCGCCCGCTGGAACTGTCAAACTGGGTGTCGTCGTCCAGTTTTCCGGTGTAGTGGACACGAACGGTGTCACCTGCTTTTGCTTTACTCATTGATTTCTCCGTGCTCATAGCGCCGCCGCATTGCGCTCAAACCCGCCGGACTATTCGGAATACATTGAGAGAAAGCCAGATCGAAGCCGGAGGCGTGAAAGACAAACAGCTAGCGTGGATGTATGAGTAAGGCAGTATACCAAACCTGCTCATTGCGTCGAAATCGGGCACGTTCCCGCAGCAGCGCCCTGGAGCCGGGGCAACACCTAGATCTTGGAATCGTCTCCCTGATTCCGAACAGCGCTTCAGGGATCGGTGCCAAATGCGTCTTATTCGTCACCGACTTCAGTACTTCTCTTCGAGTTGCATATACCGTCCCCTGCATCTCTCGAGTTTCGCTTCAACGGGTTAGTTGTACTGAATGGTTCGGCATCCACTGCCTCGGTTGATTTGCGATTCGACACCGATATGTCTGGTCCTTGTATTCACAGTACTTAAAGCGACCCGTCTCCAGACCGAAAACAATATCTCCCCCGCGTTTAACGGTGATCAACAGCGTCTTTTGGTCCTGCCGGATGTAAACGGGACCGTTCCGCCATCGAATCGAAGACGCGCTGCGATCGAAATGCGCGATTTCCTCGTCTTGGAACAGCTCGCGCAACCGGTAAGAGCGGACAAGCTTTCCACGCGGGTCGTATATCGCCACGACTATTCCGTGTCCGAGGTTGTGCCAGTTATCGACGGTCGCAAGCCGCCCGTCGTCGGAGACCAAGAACTCGACCGGCGCGACCGGATTGAGCAGCACCGCCTCGGCGACCAGTCTGTAAGAACGATCCTGATGGCGATGATAGAATTCGGCCGCCGCATACTTGCCTCGCTTTTCTCCGGCAAATCCAAACGTGTCGCCGACGCTCTCGCCGGGAATGACCCTGACGAAATGCTCGCGCGAAGCGCTGAACACTTCCTGCGTTTGCGGTGCGGGCCAATCGTCGGCCGCCACGGTCAACGTTGCGGCCCACAACAGCGTGCCCAGAACGACATCTCTGCCCTGAGTGCGGCTCGTCATTACTGGAATCGAGCAGGCTGGACCTGGCTGCGGTGCGGCGTTATCGGCGCACCCGTGCGACCACAAAGAATTAGAAGTAATCCGCCCCGCATCGAGCGCCTATCTCTTGCTGCCCGGAATGGGCGCACCCGAATCGCGCTCGGCAACCGCGTGCTTGAAACCAATGTCTTCCACGCGTTGCTTGAAAGCCACTCCCTCCGGGCCGTGACGCGCCATGCCATCGAACAGCGTGGCAAGCGTCTGTGAGCTGGAAAGCCCCATGTTCTCGTAGACCTGGTTCACCAGCATCTTCGTCATCATGAGTTGATTCTTGGGCACCCCTTTGATGCGGCTGACCAGTCGATCGACGCTGTCGTCGAGCACGTCGAGCGGCACCGCCTTGTACACAAGCCCCTGGGCTTCGGCCTGCCTCCCGGAGATCAGATCCCCCGTAAACAGCATCTGCTTGGCCTTTTCGATGCCGAGTCGGTACACCCACATCGCCGTGGTCGGGCAGCCCCACACGCGGGACGGCGGGTAGCCGATGCGCGCGTTCTCGTTCATGACGATGATGTCGCAGCAGAGCGCGATGTCGCTGCCGCCGGCCACGGCGTCACCGTGGAGCTTCGCAATCACGGGCTTGTGACATCGCCAGATCGACATGAAGTTGTGGGTACACCGGCTCATGAACCGGTAATCGATCATCGGATCCCAGGGCATGTCCTGAATCACGGGATTCTCGCCCACGGATTCGGCAAATTCCTTCACATCGTACCCCGCACAGAACCCTTTGCCGGCGCCGGTGAGTACGACCGCGTGCACCGCATCGTCCTGCTCCGCGTGCGCAAACGCAGCGGCAATTTCTTCCGGCATAGTTACGTTGATGGCGTTGCGCCTGTCGGGCCGATTCAGCGTGATCGTGGCGACCCGATCCCGGGCTTCGTATAACACGGTACGGAACTTCATCGGGCATGTCCTCCAGCCGCCGGGGCAGTGAACTGTTTATTCTTATGGAAACTCTGAATGTCATCCATGAATGCTTCTAAGCAACAAAAAACGAAAAGCGCGATTTTCATTTGTCTCCATAGTTCAATTAGTTATGCAGATGCACTGTGTAGGTAATCTCTTCGTTGATCAGAGCTCCCTACTATCAACGTACGCTTTGTCTGGCCTGGATTGCCGCGTTCAATTGAATCGGCCAATTTCAAAGGGACCGATAGGATGTTCCGTCACACCCGTCGTCACCAAGTCGGCTATAATACTCCCGACGACAGGACCCAACTGAAATCCGTGCGCGGAAAACCCAAACGCATGAAAAGCTCCTTCCTGTTGACTGGGTCCGATAACCGGAATCCCATCCGGCATGAATCCCTCGATCCCCCCCCAGCAGCGCACGATCCTTGCGCCGCGCATGATCGGTAAGATTTGCGCCGCCGTTCGCGCGTTAACTGAGAGCCCTCTCAATTCGAGGCTTGCGGTGTTGGTCATTCGAACTGCGTTCCCCCTGACACCGCCACCGATCAATACGGTGCCGTTCGCGAACTGCTTGAGCGACAGTGTGCGTCCCTGCGCGCCGACCACCGGTTTCATAAAAAGCGGCATGCGGGCGGTGATCATGAGCATCGGGGCGTGGGCCTCCAGCGGCACCGGCTCGCCCAGCAGGGCCGCGACACCGTCGCCCCAGGCGCCGGCACAATTGATCAGCACCGGCGCCTCCCACGGATCGGCCGACGTCTGCACGCGCCAGGTGCCTTGACGCCTTTCCATCCCGAGAACCCGTACCCCTTC
>CAMYIN010000104.1 GCA_947258495.1 uncultured Gammaproteobacteria bacterium | reverse complement strand
GCGAGCAGCGGATCACCGCCAAACTCACTCAGCAGATCGCGGAGGTAGCGCACTCCGCCTGCAACGTTCTGATGTGGATCAAAAAGGCTCCTAACGCCGTACCGTTCGGCGGTCTGCGGCATCAACTGCATCAAACCCGAAGCTCCCTTGCGGGAAACTGCATAGGGATCGAACGCGGATTCGACATGCACGACAGCCTTGACCAGGGCCGCATCCACACCGAACCGCGACGCCGTGTTCGAGATCAGATTGTCAAAGCGTGAACGCACCGGGCGCAGACGATACGGTCGACGGGCGGGTGTGTTGGCCCAGCCGCTTTCGTCGACTCCATACGTCTTCACCAGCCGGAATCCCGGTTCATGGTGAACATGATCGGTGATCAAGCGCGAACCGTCGCTTCGCTGGTAAACGAATATCGTAGCCGCAGACGCGTATTCGATGAGCAGCAGAAACAGCAGCGGAATGGCGGCCAGCGCGCTCGCACGTCGGTGGAAAGCAGCTATAGAGGAATGCTGGATCCGCATCAGGACAATGCCCAAACCCATTGATTTTTAGATTTATATCCGTTGATGCTGAGGTATAAGTTTAAATGAAAAATGCCGAGAATCCAGCGGGGCTCGGTGGTGAGGCCCGAGCGTCGCGCAGCCGACGGCGGCAGGGGCGCGATCTTCGAACTCGGACCCCGGGACGATCGCCGTGGAATCCGGTCGCTGGGAGCCCTTCGTGGACGCTGTTATCATTCCGCTCATACGATTACAGCCGCAGGAACGATTGCGATGCCGTCATTCGATGTAGTGTCCAAGGTGGATTGGCAGGAGGTGCGAAACGCCGTCGACCAGGCGAATAGGGAAATCACGAATCGCTACGACTTCAAGGGCAGCGACAGCAGAGTCGAACAGGAACAAGAACGCTTAACGGTGTATGCCGACGACGAGTACAAGGTTGGTCAGGCACGCGATATCCTCTACGCCAAGATGGCGAAAAGAGGCGTTGATCTGGAATGCCTGGTCGAACACGATGCCCAGCAGACGGCGGGGGGGAAGGCCAGGCAAGAGATCGCGATTCGACACGGGATAGACGCGGACTCCGCCAAGAAGATCGTAAAGATACTCAAACAAAGCAAACTTAAGCTGCAAACGTCCATACAGGGTGATCAGGTGCGCGTGTCGGGTAAAAAGCGCGACGACCTGCAGCGCGCCATCGAGGTGATTCGCGACGCGGGGCTGGGATTGCCGCTGCAATACCTGAATTTTAGAGATTAGGCCGCACAATCGCGCAGCGCGCCGGCGGTGCGTCGGACGGCCTGGAAATGCGCCCCGCCGTAGCCGTTACGTCTTGAAGAACTCGAGTTGCAAGCCGTAACTCCTTGTTTTTTGTCTTGATCGAGCGTTCGCCGGAGTATGCCACCGCGCCGGGTGAGATGGCGCGAAGCGGGACACGCGCCGACCTCGCGCGCTGGCGCCTGTGCGCGGTCTCCGCGGCGCGGACCCCCGCGTGACGGGCCTTCGTGGAGGTCTTCGCAAGCGCCTGCGGCGTACAATTGTTTCAGAATATTGAAAGCGTCAAAATTAATATAACTAATTGTAATTATTAATAATATTAGGGAGTTGTATTTGCACAGGTGCTGGTTTATAGTTTCTTTGCAAGGATGCGCGGCCTGTCATTGGGACAGCGTACAGGTCGTGGGTGGCGTGTCGCGAAGACTTTCGATACGGGTGACCATTGGAAAAGGAAAAGACACACATACCCAGAGGCGGCGGGAGTGCCGCCTCTTTTCGTGTTAGTGCTCCAGATGCTGGAGCTTGTCCGTCACCTCTTCCCATTCCGCGGCGTCGGGCGGCGCCGGTTTCTTCTCCGTAATCACCGGCCAGTCTTTCGCCAAATCTGCGTTCAGTTCGAGGAATTTCTCCTGCCCCGAGGGAATATCGTCCTCGGCATAAATTGCGTTGACTGGGCATTCGGGTTCGCACAAGCTGCAATCGATGCATTCCTCCGGGTCGATCACCAGGAAGTTGGGGCCTTCGTGGAAGCAATCGACCGGGCACACTTCGACACAATCGGTGTACTTGCATTTAATACAGGATTCCGTGACCACGTAGGTCATAAGTCTGGCTCCGGTACGCTTATTTTTTACCGCTGTTCGTCAAGGGGGCGGTATTTTACGGTCTCGGGTTCTACGGGTAAATGAGAGCGGGCTTCGATTGCAGCGGATTTGCGTTGTCGACGAGGTCGACGGGCGGCGAAGTTCTGCTATGCTTATGAAATAAAAGCCTATTTCTCAGGAAAATCAGGTAATGCTTGCGGTTTCGGTTCCCAAGATTCGAGCAAAAAAGCATCTCGCCGCCGAAGTCCGGCCGCGCCGGGTGGAACATTGGCTCGCATCCTTGCCCCAGGCGAGCGCCAAGGATAGCGCGGAACGATTGTTGCAGGCGCTGTTCGGCCAGAATCGAACCGCACTGGATGCCGAGAACCGCGTATCCATTATGGAACTGTATCGGGAACCGGTGAACGCGGCGGTGGATGTGCTTCGACAGAACCTCGCCTCGGCTTCCTACCCGCTTTCCGGACGAAATCGCGAGTTCTATACGCTCATTGGAAAACTGCTGGGCGAGGTCGCGAACGGCTACAAGATCGTCGCCAACGATCTGAATCTCAAGAGCAAGCCCAATAAATCGGAACTGGTCTTGGCGTTGCAGCGATCGATGCACTTCTTGGGACAGGAGCTGCTCAACGCGTATCAGAATTACAGTCCACTCCCCGCGGGCGTGTGGTGCGAACTGCATCAACTCTATCTTTTCGCGGAGACACACAGTTTGCTCAATTTTCCCGTTGCCGCGCCCGATTCCGGGTCGCCAGACGGTTTGTGCACAATCAGCGACAGCTATCAGCAGATCGTGTTGGTGGGAGCGTGCCACCCCTATGGGTTAATGCAGGGAGAATGTGAAAAGCTCTATCGGTTGTTTCTTCACTGGCAGAGTAGCGCGCAGATTTCGGCGGATCTCGGCAAGAGGGATCCCACGGGCAAATTCGTTATTGGCCTGTCTGCGGACGCTGCACCGGTGCCGCTCGAAAAAGCGCAACATGTTGCGACAAACGATCAGTTTCGATTACTCAATGCCCTGGATGTCGTACGCGAGGTGCACAGCGTACTGCGTAATTTGAAAAGAGATATCGCGCTTGGGTCACTTCGCAATGACGGCGACAAAGTCGGTCTCGATGCCAGCGACGTCGATTTGATCCGGCGCGCCGGACGAATGTTGAGCGGGATCAAGACCAAGCGCCGATCTTCAAGGAAGGAAAAACAGGAAGTCGTGACGATTTGCTGTGGCGTCGGTGCCATTCATTATTTTATGAACGGTGAGAAGCGCTTCGAAAATAGCCCGGCGGACGCGAACGACGAAATTGATGCCTCCGCCGCTGCGCCGCCGGCGGCCGAGCGGTACGTCGATCTGGCCGTTCCGATCTCCGCCGCATCGCAAGAGGAGAGTTCGGAAGAGCCGGAACCCTCAGACCCATGGCGCGCTCCCGTGGTCTATCAGTCGCACACTTGCCGAACCAAGAACGAGAGCGCCTCGGGTCTGTGTTTGCAGATCGTCAAGCCCTCATCCCTGCAGATTCACGTCGGAGACGTGACGTCGGTCAAAGACAATTCTCGCGGCACGTGGCGAGTCGGAGTCGTCCGCTGGATGCGTTGTCTTGCCGAAGACGTACTCGATTTCGGTGTGGAATTGCTGGCGCCGGATGTCAGGCCCGTACTGGTCCACCGCGCCTCCAAAAATGAATCCCTTCCAGGGCTGCTTTTGTCGGGAAACGCGGTGTTGAAGTCTCCGACTTCTCTGATCGTGTCGCGCGGAACAGAGCTGTTGGGAGAAAAAATTTCAGTTATCGAATCGGTCGGTACGAGTCAAGCCGTCACCCCGCTGCGGGTGCTGGACCGCAGCGGAAGCTTCAGTCAATTATTACTTGCTCCGCCGCCCAGATCCTGATTCCAGGTCGCGCCCGTATTCGTACAACAGATCCAACGCTTCTCTCGGCGATAGATCGTCGATATTGACGACCTGGAGTCTCTCTATCAACGGGTGGACCGGCGGCTCAGGGGCAATTTCCTTGAATATACCGAGTTGTCGTCCCGAGTCCCCGACGGGCGCGTTCTCGTCTCTATAGTGACTCTCCAGTTCCGCGAGCTTCGCTCGTGCCTGATCGAGCACCGACTCGGGTATTCCGGCCAGCTGCGCGACGTGGATTCCGTATGATTGATTCGTCGGTCCGGATTTCGCGGCATACAGAAATACGATCTGGTTGGCGTGTTCCACGGCATCCAGATGGACGTTTTCGACCCAGGGGTAGGGGTCCGCGAGTTGCGTGACTTCGAAATAATGGGTGGAGAACAGCGCAAACGCCCTGACCCGTTCCGCGAGATCGATCGCACAGGCCCAGGCGAGCGCCAAGCCGTCGAAGGTGCTGGTGCCGCGCCCGATTTCATCGACCAGTACCAGACTGCTTTGCGTTGCGTGGCGAAGGATGCGCGCCATTTCGGTCATCTCGACCATGAAGGTCGAGCGCCCACCCGCGAGGTCGTCCGAGGCGCCGATGCGCGTAAAAATCTGGTCCACCGGGCCGAGCACCGCTCTGTCTGCGGGCACGTAACATCCGCTGTAGGCCATTATCGTGATAAGCGCGGTCTGCCTCATGTATGTGCTCTTGCCGCCCATGTTCGGTCCCGTAATGATGAGCATCTTCCTATCTGCGTTCAGCGAGCAATCGTTGGCGATGAAGGGATGGTCCGGATTTTGTTCGACGATGGGGTGGCGGCCGGCGTCGATATGCAGTTCCGTTTCCGCTGTCAATAGGGGCGCGGTAAGCTGCAGGGAGACCGCTCGCTCGGCAAAGGTGTTCAATACGTCGAGTTTCGCCAGACCCCGTGCACACTCCAGCAAATCGCGCACCCCGGACGCCAACTGTTCCAATAATTCCTGATACAGCCGTTTCTCCCGCGCCAGCGCCTTTTCTCTGGAACTCAGGACTTTCTCTTCGAAAGTTTTCAATTCCGCTGTCACGTAACGTTCCGCGTTTTTTAGCGTCTGACGGCGTATGTAGTGCTCCGGCACTGAGCTGACCTGCGACTTGGTGACCTCGATGTAGAAACCGTGCACGCGGTTGTACTGAACACGAAGATTCTTGATTCCCGTCGATTCCCGTTCACGCCGTTCCAGGTCCATGAGAAATTCGCCGGTGTCGCGACTCAATTTTCGCAGATCGTCCAGTTCCTCATCGTAATTGTCGCGGACGACGCCACCGTCACGTATGAGGGGCGCCGGTTCCTCTTTGACCGCACGCTGCAACAGATCGAGGACTGCCGGAAATGGACCAAGCACTCCCATTATCTTGGAAATGACTTCGGCGTCGTGGTGACGGATTGCGCCGACGATCGCAGACAAAGCGCCCAAGGCCAGACGCAACCGAACCAAATCCCTAGGTCGCGCACTCAGCAATGCGACTCGAGACAGGATTCTTTCCATATCGCCGATCTGGGCTAGCATCCCGTGCAATTCCGAGTCGTCGGAATCCAAAAGGCAGGCGACGCCGTGGAGCCGCCGTTGCACACGTGATCGATCGCGCAATGGGCCGTGGAGCCAACGCCTCAGGAGCCGCGAGCCCATGGGCGTGGCACAGCGATCCAAAAGCGACAGCAACGTATTTTCCCGCCCGCCGGAAAGATTCTTCTCCAGTTCCAGGTTTTTCCGAGTGGCGGAGTCGAGAAAGATGTATTCGCTGGCGCGTTCGATGGAAAAGTCCAGCACGTGGGGAAGGGAATCGTATTGCGCGTCTCTGACGTATTGCAGCAGGGCCCCCGCCGCCGAGACCGCGTCGGGATGCTCGTCACCGGCAAAGGCGGCGAGGTCCCGGGTGCCCAGTTGTTCGGTCAATAGTCTCGTGGTCGTTTCGAGGTCGAAATACCATTCGGGCACCGACTGCACGGCGGCGCCGGCGGATTTCGCCACCAAGCCTCGAAGCGGATCGGCGGCAATTATCTCCGCCGCGTTGAGGCGTTCGAGGGCGTTGTCGAGCGCCTCTTCGCCGGTCACTTCGTGCGCGCGAAAACGACCGCTGGAGATTTCCAGGGTGGCGATGCCGAATTGTGAATTGCGCGAATGATAAACCGCTGCCAACAGATTTTCCCGACCGTCCTCGAGTAATGCTTCGTCGGTCAGCGTACCCGGCGTGATGACGCGCACGACTTTACGTTCCACCGGGCCTTTGCCTTTCGCGGGATTACCGATCTGTTCGCAAATCGCGACAGTGCGCCCCAGCCTAACGAGTTTGCTGAGATACTGCTCCACGCTGTGCACCGGCACGCCGGCCATGGCAATCGGTTTGCCGGCCGATTTGCCGCGCTGGGTAAGAGCGATGTCGAGCAACGCTGCGGCTTCCTCTGCGTCGTCGTAAAACAACTCATAGAAATCACCCATGCGGTAAAACAACAGGGTCCGCGGATAACGGGCTTTGATGCCTAGATACTGCTGCATCATCGGTGTGTGCGCTTGAATGGAGACCATGCTCAGCGCAGGTGCGACTGGGTGATGCGCAGCAGCAGGGGGTGGATTTCTGGATTCCCGGCGACGATGTTGCCCGTCGTAAGGTGGTCTTGGTTGCCCTTGGTGTCGCTGACGAGACCGCCGGATTCTTCAATGAGCAGACAGCCCGCCGCTATATCCCAGGGCATCAGACCGAGTTCCCAGAATCCGTCGAAACGGCCGCACGCCACGTACGCGAGGTCCAGCGCGGCGGACCCCGCTCGTCGGATACCGCTGGTTTTTATCAGTACGTCCCTGAATATGGCGATCCAGTCGTCGATCCGTTCCAACGCTTTGAACGGAAAGCCGGTGCCGATCAAAGCCTGGCGCAAGCGTAGCGTACCGCTCACGCGAATACGATGATCGTTGAGATGGGCGCCGCCTCCCCTCGACGCCGTGAACAATTCGTTGCGCAGAGGATCGAAAATCACCGCATGCATAATTTTGTCTTTTCTGCGTACTGCGATGGAAACGCAGAATTGGGGATATCCGTGAAGAAAATTCGTGGTACCGTCCAGCGGGTCGATGATCCACTCGTAGTCGTCTCCGGAAGTTTTTCCGCTTTCCTCTGCGTGGATCGCGTGATTGGGGTAGGCGTGCCTCACAACCCGCACGATCTCACCTTCGGCCGCGCGGTCCACTTCGGTAACGTAGTCGTTGCGTCCCTTTTCTTCTACATCGATTCGATCTGTACGATCCAGATAGCGTACAATCAGTGTGCCCGCGTTTCTCGCCGCTTTGACAGCGGTGTTGAGCAAGGGGTGCATAGTCATCTCCTGGAGAATGCAGACGTTGATTCGGGCACGAGTCTGGGCGCCGAATTGTAGTGGCGCGAGTCGGTGAAAGAAAGCCATTTGCAGTTCCGATCGGAGCGAATCCGAATTGTGCTCGTTGCGCCCACCCATCCCGGCAACATCGGCGGGGTGGCGCGGGCGATGAAAACCATGGGCCTGGGCAGGTTGATACTAGTAGCGCCGGAGGCCGAGTTTCCAAGCCAGGAGGCGACCCGGCGGGCGGCGGGCGCCGAGGATGTGTTGGCCCGAACGGAAACCTACGACACGCTCGACGCCGCGCTCAGCGATTGCCGTTTGGTGGTCGGTACCACCGCGCGGCCGCGTTCGATAGATTGGCCTCAAATGTCTCCGCGCCAGGCCGCGCTGCGGATGATCGTAGATAGCGCAAGCGGGCCGGTGGCGTTGCTATTTGGACAGGAGCGGAGCGGATTGTCGAATCCGGACGTGGATAGGTGCCATTATCTTGTTCGCATCCCTACACATCCGGATTTTGCGTCCTTGAATCTGGCCAGTGCGGCACAGATCATGGCTTACGAATTGTTTTTGGCGTGCTATCGAGAGCAGGTGGATTCAGTCGAAAAGCCGTCTATGTCCGTGGACTGGAAGCAAATGCGGTCTTTCTACGATCATCTGGAACGCGTCTTGCTGAATCTGGACTTTCCCAACGCCAGACCTCCGACGAAACTCATGCGAAAATTGATGCGATTGTTCAACAAGGCCCGACCGAACGAGGAAGAGATGCAGATACTTCGCGGCATACTCAGCGCCGTGGAGCAGAACGTTACGAACAAGATTTCATGAACCTGACCCCGCGCCCGATAGCGCGATAATTGCGTAGGTAACGATGATTCAAAGACTGAAAGAAGAGATACGCTACGTTTTCGAGCGCGATCCGGCGGCGCGCTCGACGCTCGAAGTATTAACCGCTTACCCTGGGCTTCACGCGATCGTTGGGCATCGCATCAATCACTGGCTCTGGAACCGACGTTGGTATTGGCTGGCGCGATTTCTGTCTCACGGAGTTCGCTGGTTGACCGGCATCGAAATTCATCCTGGAGCAAAGATCGGACGGCGATTTTTTATCGACCATGGCATGGGCGTGGTCGTAGGCGAGACCGCGATTATCGGCGACGACTGCACGTTGTATCAGGGCGTCACCCTCGGCGGAACATCCTGGGAAAAGATCAAGCGTCATCCCACACTTGGGAACAATGTGGTCGTCGGCGCGGGGGCCAAGGTCTTGGGTCCCATCACCATCGGGGACGACGCGCGCGTCGGCTCCAATTCGGTGGTGGTCAGGGACGTGCCCCCGGGCGCTACGGTTATCGGAATACCCGGACACATCGCAAAGCGGCGAGAGGAGGCGGTGGATCCCAAACGTGCACAGATGGCGAAACGGATCGGTTTTGACGCTTACGGGCAGACGCGGAAAATGAGCGATCCGGTAGCGCACGCGGTCGATTGTATCCTGGATCATCTGCACGAGACCGATGAGCGTCTGGCGCAGATCGTTGAGAAGCTGACGCAAGCGGGAATCGACGTGGGCGGCCTACGGATACCCGAGATCGAGGTCGATCACCTTGGGGACGCCAGCGAAGAAGGGGCCGCTGCCGCGGCGTCGCACCCAGACTCGGGCGCGAAGAATAATTGATAAAATTAGTCAACTAAGCGACAATCCGCCGGTTCGTAAAAGCGATTCGGAGCGGTAGATGAGACTGACGACGAAGGGGCGGTACGCGGTGACGGCGATGCTGGATTTGGCGATCCATCACGACAAGGGCGCGGTGTCGCTGGCGCAGATATCCGCGCGGCAGAAGATATCGCTTTCCTACCTGGAGCAGTTGTTCGCGCAGCTCAGGCGCAAGGCCCTGGTCGTAAGCACACGCGGGCCGGGCGGCGGGTACAGCCTCAGCCGTTCCCCCCAGGAGATATCGATAGCGCAGATCATCGATGCCATCGAAGAGCACATCGACGCGACGCAATGCGGCGGGCAGTTGAACTGTCAGGACGACAGCCCCTGCCTGACGCATTATCTGTGGCAGGATTTGAGTGTGCAGATACGAAATTTTCTTACCGGCATCAGTCTTGGAAACCTTCTCGCTCAACCCCATGTAAAGCAAGTAGCCATGTGGCAGAACAGCCGTACGTCGGCCCAGTCGACACATTAGAGGAATCGAGTCATGTCAGTTACGTTGACGGAGAACGCCGCAAACCGAGTACGAGAACACTTGGCGGCGCGTGGACAAGGCCAGGGTTTACGCTTTGGAGTCAGGAAAAGCGGGTGCTCCGGGTATGCGTATGTCGTCGATCTTGCCGACGAGATCAACGCCGACGATCACGTTTTCGAGAGTCACGGCGTTAAAGTCATCGTCGACGACGGAAGTTTGACTCATGTCGATGGCACCGAGATCGATTTCAGGAAAGAAGGCCTGAGCGAGTCGTTTCAATTCCACAATCCAAGAGTCCAGGATACCTGCGGCTGTGGGGAAAGTTTCAACGTCTAAGCACGGCGTTCGGGCTCACGCTCGATCCGTCGTCTGAAAACTCACCCCGGCGCGACCGTACGGATATGATGCAGGAAGACCGCGGCCGAGAGAGCGGCAACAAGCGGTTCGGCATCATCACGCTCGGCTGCAAAGTCAACACCTTCGAGTCCGAATACATCGCCAAGACCCTGCACGACCGCGGTTGGAACGGCGTGGGCGGCAGAGAATCTGCCGATCTGTACATTATCAATACCTGCACCGTGACCCGCGAGGCCGACCGTCAGGCGAGGCAGGAGATACGCCGAGCCGTACGTCGAAATCCCGACGCTTTGATAGTGGTAACGGGATGTTATGCGCAAATGAATCCGCACGCGGCGGCGAGCATACCCGGTGTCGATTTGGTGCTGGGAAACGACAGGAAGTTGAACATGGAACGATTGCTGCCCAAGCTCGTCGACGGCCGACTCGCCAATATAGAAGTTGGTGACATCGATCGGGATGTGGTTCTACCGGATGGTCTCATATCCGAAATGCACGGACGCACACGCGCCTTTCTGCAAGTACAGCAGGGCTGCGACCAAGGTTGCACATTCTGCATAATCCATCGGGCGCGGGGGCCGAGTCGTTCCTTGCCGGCCTCCAAGGTGATACGGCAATTCCACAGACTGATCACGAACGGTTACAAAGAGGTCGTGGTATGCGGCATAGACCTCGGTGCCTATGGAGAGGACCTGCCGTCTCACGAAGCCGGCAGCAACCTCGTCGCATTGCTCACGCAGCTATCGTCCCTGGAGGGAGATTTTCGCGTTCGTCTCAGTTCGATCGACCCCGCGCACATCGACGACAGGCTGATTGAAATGATTGCTCGCGATCGACGGTTTTGTCCGCATCTACATTTGAGCCTACAAAGTGGAAATACCCGGATTCTGAAGCGCATGAAACGCCGTTATACCGCGGAACAGATTTACGACCGGGTGCGGAGCTTGCGGCAAAGCATACCGCATCTGGTATTGAGCGCGGACATCATGGTCGGGTTCCCCACCGAAACCGATGATCAGTACCTGGACACGGAGAACATGGTCCTGCGCCTCGACATTGCCTATCCCCATATATTCTGCTACTCGGAAAGAGAAGGGACACCGGCGGCGCGTATTCCCGAACGCCTGCAGGTTCCCATCAGCGTGCGTAAACGACGTGCGGCGCGACTGCGGGGCAAGGCGGAGCGGATACGGGCCCGATTGCTGCAGCGGCGGATCGGTGAATGCCAAACGGTACTGATCGAGGGGGGCGGACATCCCCCACCTGGACATCAGCGTGGACGGGCGGCGGACTATATTCCGGTGTTCGTTGCTGCCGCGGCGGAGGAAGTCGGCGATTGGCGCCGCGTGCGATACACCGGTGTGCTTGGCGATACCCTCATTGCCCGTTCCATGGGGTAAACGGTACACTACGCGCCCCTGATTCGTTGGGAAATTCGCTTCGCCCTTCGATCGCGCAAGCGCGATTCTTTTCGCATAATTATCAATTAGTTGGAGAGACTGCATGGCGACTGAACGCACTTTGTCCATAATCAAACCGGACGCAGTGGGACACAATATCATCGGTGAAATATACCGGCGCTTCGAAGGCGCCGGCCTGCAGATCGTGGCGGCGAAAATGACACACCTTACGCAGCAACAGGCTGAAGCGTTCTACGCGGTTCACAAGGAACGCCCCTTTTTCGAAGATCTCGTGCGGTACATGCAAACAGGCCCGATCATGGTACAGGTGTTGGAAGGAGAGAACGCAATCGAAAAAAACAGAGAGTTGATGGGCGCGACGGACCCGCAACAGGCGGCTCCGGGAACCATTCGCGCGGATTTCGCTTCGTCCGTGGAAGCAAACGCCGTCCACGGCTCGGACAGTCCGGAGACCGCGGCGCAGGAAGTGCAGTTCTTTTTCGACGAAAGTGAGCTTTTTACCCGAACCCGTTAGATGCCCGACTCGACTATCAACATATTGGGGTTCGACCGTCCGACCCTGAGACAGTTTTTCCAGGCCCTGGACGAACTTCATTATCGTGCAGACCAACTCATCCAATGGGTGCACCAGCGGGGAGAGACGGAGTTCGACGCTATGACCAATCTGAGCAAAGCGCTCAGGGAAAAGCTTCGGGCAGTAACATGCATAGAGGCGCCCTCGGTAATTGCGGACCAGGTCGCCGCCGACGGGACGCGAAAATGGCTGTTGGGATTGAGCGATGGAAACTGTATTGAGATGGTATTCATTCCCGAATCCGACCGCGGCACGTTGTGCATTTCATCCCAGGTCGGATGTGCGCTCAACTGTACTTTTTGCTCAACCGCAAGACACGGCTACAACCGCGATCTATCGTGCGCAGAAATCATTGGTCAGGTATGGCTGGCGCACCGGCTGTTGAATTGCCAAACAGCACCGCAGCGAGTGATTACCAACGTCGTGTTCATGGGTATGGGAGAGCCTTTGCTGAATTTTACCAATGTTGTGCGAACCATTTGTCTGCTGCTGGACGACTTCGGATACGGCTTGTCGCGTCGGCGCATAACCGTGAGCACTGCAGGTATCGTCCCTCGAATCGACCGGTTACGGGATGTCTGCCCCGTAAGTCTCGCAATATCCCTGCACGCCCCCAACGATATACTTCGAAGCCAGCTGGTGCCGTTGAACCGCAAGTATTCCATCACCGACTTGATGCGGTCATGTCGGGAATACGTGGCGCGGGACACTCGGGCCAGGGTAACTTTCGAATACGTGATGTTGCGTGGCGTGAACGACTCGCCGGGCCATGCCCAAGAACTCGTGCGACTGCTGCGTCGAATGCCGGCCAAAGTCAATCTGATCCCCTTCAACGACGTGCCCGGAGTTGGATACGAGCGCTCCACCGACGCTGACATCGATCGTTTTCGTAATACGTTACTGGCCTCAGGCATCATGACGATAACGCGTAAGACACGGGGAAAGGATATCGACGCGGCCTGCGGGCAGCTGGCGGGCAGATTCCGCGACCGAACGCACCGGTCCGAACGCTGGCGACACAGAACGGTGGAATTGAACGCATGAAAATAAGAATTTGGCTCTATGCGGTGACGTTGTCGGGGCTGTTCGCCTGTGCGACCGATCAACCCATTGGAAAACCTGCAGATGCCCGCAAGCGTGCCGACGTCAGCACGCAACTCGCGATAAATTATATGAAGCGCAACCAGTTCGAAATCGCACGCGAAGAGTTGGAACACGCACTACGGGTCGAGCCCGATCATTCCGCGGCGAATCACGCCATGGCGGCGCTGCAGGATCGACTAGGCAACGACGGCGCAGCGGAGAAGTACTACAAGCATGCCGTACGATCGGACGCCGAGAACTCACGAGCGGCGCACGATTTCGGCACGTTCCTTTGTCGACGCGGGCGTTTACGACAAGCCCTGCAACAGTACGAAAACGCCCTGGCGAATCCTCTTTATCGCCAACCGGAAATCACCAATTTGCGGGCGGGGGAATGCCTGGTGAGTCACGGCAAGTCCGAAGAGGCTGAGCCCCATCTGCATAAAGCCCTACGGGTCAATCCGACTCTGGCGCCGGCGTTGTACCATATGGCCAATATTCATTATCAGCGTGGAAATTATTTATCCGCGAGGGGCTACATAGAAAGATATTTCGCCATTGCATCAAACACCCCGGCAAGCCTTCTGCTTGCGTACAAGATCGAGAATACCTTGCAGGCGCCTGAATTTGCAGAAGAATATGCCGTGCTCCTTCGGAGCAAGTTCGCGGGATCGAAAGAGGCCAAGGAATTAGAAACGTTGACACGAAGTCGAAAATGATTTCGGAATACGAAGCCCCCAGCATTGAACCCTTGAGCCCCGGTACTGCGCTCAAAAAGGCAAGGAAAGGACTGGGGTTGACCGTGGAAGAGGTCGCCGGTGAGCTCAGATTGTCTGCATCTCAGATCCGGGCGCTGGAGTGTGACGATTACGCCGACCTCCCGGGGTTGACCTACGTTCGCGGCTACCTGCGAAGTTACGCGCGTCTCGTTAAGATCGACGAGCAATCGGTGTTGCCACCGTTACAGCCGGAACCCGCCGCGAAACCCATGCCAGCGGTCGCACGATCGGTACAACGTCAGGCCAGAAGCAGCGACCGCTGGGTGCGGCTGATGAGTTACGGGCTGGGAATCTCTCTTGTCGTACTGGTGATCGCCTGGTGGAGATCGCAGGGGGGGCTGGATTTCGATCAGGACCTGTTTGCCGATCGGACCACCAGCGAAACCCGCGGCGATGTAAAGCAACCCGCTGCAAACGCGGCCCGTTCGCGTACCGCGGAAGATACACCGGCGAGGCCTGTGGCGCCTTCGATGTCCGAGAGCACCGCCGAATCGAAAGCCACGGGTGGGCGCAATATCCCGTCGCGTGGAGACCAACCGGAACCGGCTAGGGATCGCGAACAGCTCGCGACAGCGAATCGCGACGACCCGTCCCCCGGCGGCGGAAATGATGCGGTCGCAGCCGCCGCCGCGCAGCGAATTGGAAAGGTCCAGTTGCGTTTTTCGGACGCCTCCTGGGTGGAAATACGCGACGCGAAGAACGCGCGTCTGGTGCACGAGAGTTTCAACCCCGGCCACGCCCTGGAAGTCGAAGGCGCACCTCCATTTCGAATCTTCCTCGGAAACGCGGCCGGCGTGAGCATGCAGCTGAATGGGAAACCGTTTGATATTACACCTCATCAAACCGGTCTCTACGCACGCTTTGTCGTTGACGTACAAGAAAATAATTGAGTTTCGACGTCGCTTGGCTTCGCCGCGCACCGCCCATGACTAGGCTCCAATCGATTAAGGGCATGAAAGACATTCTGCCTGCCGGTGCAGCGATATGGCAGCACGCGGAGTATGCAGCGCGAAGGGTATTGGAAGCCTACGGTTACCGTGAAATCCGGCTGCCGTTGCTCGAAAAAACCGAGGTTTTCGCGCGTTCCATTGGTACGCAAACGGATATCGTAGGAAAGGAAATGTACACCTTCACCGATCGAGACGGAGACAGTATATCGTTGCGCCCGGAGGGTACCGCAGGCTGCGTACGCGCAGGAATTCAGCACGGGCTCTTCCACAAGCAGCAGCAGCGCTTGTACTACTTCGGTCCAATGTTCCGGCACGAACGGCCGCAACGCGGGCGGCATCGGCAGTTTCATCAGATCGGCGCCGAGGCCGTAGGTTGGGAGGGACCGGATATTGATGCGGAATTGATCGCGCTGGTAGCCAGGATATGGCGCGAATTGAATCTCGATGAGATTGTGCTGGAGATCAATTCGTTGGGGGATCTGGAAGCAAGGAATAAGTATCGCGAGAAGTTGGTGGAATTCCTGTCGACGCGCGCATCGCAGCTCGATAAAGACAGTCAACACAGGCTCAGGACGAATCCATTGAGGATACTGGATTCCAAAGACGAGAAGACGAGGAATGCGCTTGCGGATGCGCCAAGTATCTTGGACTCTTTGGATTCAAAGTCGCGAGACCATTTCGAATCCTTGCAGCAACATCTGCGAGCGTTCGGTATTCCGTTTCGCGTCAATCCGCGTCTCGTGAGAGGTCTTGACTACTATTCCCTGACCGTGTTCGAGTGGACCAGCGACCGTCTCGGTGCCCAGGGTACCGTCTGCGCCGGCGGGCGTTACGACGGTTTGGTGGAACAGTTGGGTGGAAAGCCAGTGCCCGCAGTAGGCTTCGCCCTGGGAATTGAGAGGCTGGTGGAGCTGGTATCAAACGCCGTGAAGGGCCCTGAGAACCCCGACGCGTACATGGTTACACTTGGCAGCGCGGCGAGGCGGGCGGGGATGGTCCTCGGCGAAGAACTGCGGGACGCCGGACTGCGCGTCGTTTGCCATTGCGGCGAGGGAAGCATAAAAAATCAGTTGAAGCGCGCAGACAAAAGCGGTGCTCACGTGGCGGTGATCTTGGGAGACGACGAGTTGGCGTCCGGAAACTGTATCGTGAAACCGCTTCGGGGTGAAAACAAACAGGTGACGGTGCAACAACCGGATGTGCTTGCTGCGGTTTCCGCCTTCGTTGGCACGTCGAACAGTGAAACAGACAAAGAAACAAATCGGTAACGGAAAAAATGGTTGATCTTCATTTGAGCGACGACGAGCAAGCGGAACGTCTCAAATCGTGGTGGAAGGAGAACGGGAGTTCGGTAATCGTCGGTGCTATCGTGGGTATCGGAATCATCGTCGGTGTCAATTTTTGGCGTGATTATAAGTCCTCGCAGTCGGAGACGGCGTCCGCGATGTACGAATCGATGCTGGCCGCCTATCGACAGCAGAACCTGGAGGTTTCCGAAAAAATTGGAGCCGAGATCATGAACAACTTTGCGAATACGCCCTACGCGGGAACGGCGGCCTTGTTGCTCGCAAAGATCAGCTTCGAGAACAAAGACTTGGACAGCGCCAGAGGTCAGCTGCGATGGGCAATGGACAATTCCGCGGATAAGGCGACCGTGCACGCGGCGCGCTTGCGCCTGGCGCGTATCCTGCTGTCGGAAAACCGTAATGAGCAGGTCAAGGAAATGCTGAACGTCACGGATCACGGAGGTTTCGAATCCGAATACCGGGAACTCCAGGGCGATCTGCACTTGTCCCTGGGCGAGCATGCCCAAGCGCGTGAGGCCTATCAGAGCGCTTTGGAAAACCTGCCTGAGGGGTCGACGTACGGCGAGATTCTACGATTGAAAGTCGACAACGCGGCGGCCGGCACAAACCAATGAAACGAATTCTCGTGATCATTTCCGTTTTCGCTCTGCTTTCCTGCGGCGGCGGATTCAGGCGCGGCGACAAAGATGCTGCAGAACCGCAGATACCCGAGTTGCCGGATATTCAGGCATCGGTGCAGTTGGCCCAGAACTGGAGGTTCGATTCCGGATCCAGTCGCGGCAAGAGCGGTGTATTGCTGACACCGGCGGTGCACGCCGACGCCGTCTTCACCGCGGATGGTCAGGGGCGCATCTACGCAGTCGGCCTGGCCGATGGCAAGCGTAAGTGGGTGAAAAACCTGAAAGCGGATATATCCGGCGGAGTCGGCAGCGGTGACGGTTTGGTGCTGCTGGGCACTTCCAAGGGCGTCGTCTACGCGCTGGACGTGCGAGACGGCGGCGAAGTTTGGCAGCAACGGGTTTCCAGCGAAGTACTGGCGCCGCCGGTTGCGGCTTACGGAATGGTGGCCGTCCGTACTGGTGACGGGCGGGTATTCGGATTGTCTTCGGCCAGCGGTCAGACGCGATGGTCTTTTCGCCGATCCGTTCCCAGCCTCTCGCTTCGTGGCGCCGGCAGGCCGTTGCTGTACGAACAGGTCGTCGTCATCGGATTCGCAAGCGGCAAGATCGTCGCAGCGGAAATGGAAAGTGGGCGTATTCTGTGGGATGTGAACGTCGCGCAACCGAGAGGCCGCAACGAAATTGAACGGCTTGTAGACATTGACGCAATGCCGGTAATGATTGGCAGCGTAATCTACGTCGCGGCATATCAAGGGCGGGTTACCGCGTTGGCTCTCGGAAGTCGTCGTATTCTGTGGGCAAGGGATCTGTCGACGTATGCGGATTTGTCGGTGGACGACAGTAAATTGTATCTGTCCGACGTGACGGGCGATGTATATGCCTTGGATCGTCTCACCGGCGAGACGCTGTGGAGACAGGAAAGCATGAAACAACGACAATTGAGTGCGCCGGTCGGGTTGGGGGATTATCTCGTCGTCGGTGACAATGAAGGTTACGTGCATATTATGGAAAAAAAGGACGGGGCGCTGGTAGGGCGTGAGAGCCTGAAAGGCGGCGCGGTGATTCGGCCCATCGTCGCCAGTGGATCGCAACTCCTGATTCTGACCCGAGACGGTTCCCTTACCGCTCTGACACTGAAAAAATAGATCTTCGTACAGGGGCCTACGGTACGTCTACGCCTGCATTCAATGGCACTCGATGAAACCCATTATCGTTATCGTCGGACGGCCAAACGTCGGCAAGTCGACGCTTTATAATCGATTGACGCGCAGTCGTGACGCCTTGGTGGATGATCAGCCGGGGGTCACTCGAGATCGTTTGTTCGGGACCGGCAGATACGGCGAACAGTCTTACTGGGTGGTCGACACCGGCGGAATGATCACGGAAGTCGATCCCTTGCATCGACTGTTGCAGGATCAGATCGACGCAGCCGTGAGCGAATCGGACGCGATCATTTTCATGATGGATGGACGTGAGGGGCCAAACGCTTTGGATCAGGAAATCGCAGAGTACCTGCGCCTGCGGGGACGACCGGTTTTCTTGGCGGTTAATAAAACCGAAGGCCTGGACAAGGAACAGGTGGTCGCGGAGTTTTTCGAGTTTGGCATGGGAACACCGTATCCGATATCCGCCCGCACCGGAACCGGAGTACGTGCGCTGTTGGATTCGGTTCTCGCAGACAGGCAAGGCAGTGGGCCGGGTGAAGCATTGGATCAAGTGCCGCGTTTCGCGATCATGGGCCGGCCCAATGTCGGTAAATCGACGTTGGCAAATGCCCTGCTCGGTGAAACAAGGATGGTGGTATTCGATCAACCTGGAACTACACGCGATTGCGTCGAAGTCCCGCTTGAACTGGAGGGCCGGGATTTCATTCTGGTGGATACTGCAGGACTGCGGCGCCAATCCAAGATCGTAGAGCGCTTGGAGCATTTTGCTACGCTGAAGACCCTCAGGGTCTTGGAGCGCGTTCACGTCGTAGTGCTGATTTTGGATGCGCAGCAGGGGGTGGTCGAACAGGATACCCGTTTAGCCGGTCTCGTCTGGTCGAGTGGCCGTTCGTTGGTGCTCGTGATCAACAAGTGGGACCACCTCAGTGGCGCGCAGCGCCGCCGCGTGCGGCTCGATGTGCAGCGAAAGCTGCGATTTTTGGACGGCGTGGAACCGCTTTTCGTATCCGCCAGATACGGGGGCGGACTCGGTGGCGTGCTCCCCGCGATAGTGGCCGCCTACGACGCCGCAGTGGCCTCGTTGCCGACTCCCCAGCTCAACGAAGCCCTGCGCGAGGCGGTTCGGTCGGTGCCACCGCCGATCGTCGGAAATCGAAGAATACGGCTCAAATACGCCCACCAGGGGGGTAAAAATCCGCCCCTGGTCGTAATACATGGAAACGCGGCACGTAAGATTCCAGAGTCCTATCTGCGGTTTCTATCCAAGCGATTTCGCAACCGATTCGGGTTGCAGGGTACCCCGGTGCGGATCGCCTTGAAACGGGCGGCAAATCCGTACGAAAACAAAAATCCTTGAACAACGCCGGGATATGGGTGCCTTTCCCGGCCTGAGCCGTATCGGCCCGAATGGATATGAACCAACAGCTGGTCCCGGTGCTATAATTTTTCCATGGTTTGCGTGTGCAGGGGCGGTCGCCATCGACGGATGTCCTGGTATTGACGAGTGATCTGGATTGAGCAGTGAACAGAGCGGTGAATAATAGACCTGAGCACAATCTGTTGAACAAACAGAAGGAGATGCTCGTGGTCATGACTGCTCTCTCGTTTATCGAGCAGAACGCGTTGATGACCCAGGCTCAGCTCAACGACGCCCGACGCAGTTTGCAGGCTCTGTTCATTCGCACCAGCGGTGAAGAGACCATGCTGCGCAAACTGGTGGAGATATTGAAAGTCAATAAAGAGTTGCACGAAGCATTCAGCGCAATCTCAAAGATCAGCACGAGCATATCCACAAGCGTCGAGATCATCAGTAAAAAGATCAACTATCTGAAGCAATACATATCGAAACTGCAACTTACTCCACAGGAAAATTCAGATTTCTTTGCGCCGTTTTTGACCTTTACCCATTTGTTTCAGCAGAAACTGGTACGTTTCGATCAGTTGATTTCTCATTACCTGGAGCTGCGCGAGGAGGAAGCCAAAAGGACCCACGAGTTTCGCATCGCGCAGGACGCAAGCAGGCGATTGAAAGATCGTTTGTCTGGCAAGCTGGCGATGCGCGCAGGCGGAGAAGTTGAAGAATCGATGAAACAGGAGGTGTTGGGTGATTTCGATTACGCCAGTGCAAAAGAACAACTTGCGGCCGCACAGAGGGAAGCAAAACTGGAGGCGAAACACATCAGCTCGCTGTTGATGGAAATCAAATTCATGTGTCAGATGGCGATGAATCCAGACATGCGGGAGAAGCAGGATCAGGCAGTGGTGATGAAAGAGCATGTTGACGATATTTTTATGCGGTTTACGCGCGCTCTCAAGTATCATCCTCGGCTTGAGCAGATAAAAAATTTCATCGTCGATTATTTCAAGCTGTATCAAAAGGCGTACGGGATGTTCGTTCTGGATTTCAATAACTTCAATAAGGCCGTAGAAACTATCACTTCGAATACGGAAGAATATTTTGAATCGAAAACCGAAGACGAAGACCTTCGATCCAAACGGGAAAAACTGAGAAAATATGAAGGCTTGATACCCTTTTTGGAAGCGACTGCCAATCTCATTCACGAATACGACGATTACTCGTTTGACAGATTTTCAAGGCGCGTTTCCCAGGAGATCTCTGTTGACAGCTCGCCCTGGGATCACATAGGTGAAGATTTATTGGTGGCGAAGGTTGCAGCGGAGGCCGATCTGACCACACGCCTGAATTTGTAGCGCCCGTATCACGGAGCGACTGGATCCGCTCCGGAATCCCACAGAAAACTGAAATCGGGGTTTCCCGGTCCCGCGCTGCGGCTCGGCGTTCCATGCAGGTCTACGGCTTGTGCCTGCGGCCACTGTCCATCAATCGGACAACGCATTGCAGGAGCGGTACCGGTGTCCGGGTCGTCGGTGTATTGTGATAGTATTTCCCCCCGGCCGGACGCCAGTCCGATCGTCGTCGGCCATGCGCGATATCTTGAGAAGTTTCATACGTTCTCGTTCTTATTCTTGGCCGTTTGTCTATTGCTGAACGCCCTACGGGCGCCGGTGGAAACAGAAGGTAACGAGCCATAATTTCGATCAGCGGCCGCATCGCAGTTCATGGCGGTAAAACGAACACGCGCTTCATGTTGTTCGACAGTAACGGCTTTCAAATCGGCGAAATGAATGTAATTTCAAAGTCTTTGCCGTCGTCAATCAAGCTGAAAGTCTGCTTGCACTTGATGGTAAACCACGTAAATGGATCCAACGTGACCGCAACACCGCGTCAATGGAAAAAAGTCGCCGTGAATCAATGTTCTTTCAATAGCCGGCATATCAAACCTGATTAATGTCCCCTAATTTTTTCTACAGCAATTATCGACTGGTTGTTCTTTCCGCTGCTGTCAGTCTCATACTGTCCCTTTGGTGCGTGTGGGCGGATCCCGTCGTGAACAACGACGGCGTGTATTACTTTCGACTTGCTGGAGAGATCTATGAAGGCGACTGGTCATCGGTCACATCTTTATATGTGTGGCCGTTCTATCCAATGCTGATCTCGTTCGTATCCGCAGTGACCGGACTCAATATCGAATTATCCGCACATTTGCTCAACGCGATGTTGTACGTGCTGCTGGTGATCGCATTTATCGCCGTGATCCACGAGCTCGGTGGGAATCGTCGTACATTGCTTATCGCGTCATTGATCATCTTGAGTTTGCCGACGCTGAACAAATATCGTCCGTACATCATCCGGGATGCGGGTTTTCTGGCGTTTTACATGTGGTCCATGCTGTTTTTGTTCCGCTACTGGAAGACATCCAGCAGGGCGTCAATCGTTGCATGGGTGGCTTGTTTGCTAAGCGCTTTCCTGTTTCGAGTGGAGGCTGCCGCGTTTCTAGTCGGCACGCCGATCTTGCTCGCCTCCAAAACCGGGCTTTTGACAAGATCCAAGTGGCTGTTGTCACTGATCATCTTTGTGATTGCAGCGATTCTATTCTCGGCCTTGGTTTCCTGGGGTTTCCGTCACGAAGCGTTTCTGGATGCAAAAGATACGACCGATTCCGCGGTGCAGGGGGTGTTGCACGCGTGGGACCGTATCGGGGAAGGCATCGATAAAAAAATCGAGCTACTGCGTGACGATTTCCTGCAATATTCGTCCAAAAGATATGCCTGGTTGGTCTATGTCAGCTCGATGATCGTCGTGGCGCTGGCTGAGCTGGTGCGGGGCATGTCGGTTGTTTACGCTTTGATCGTCGGATACGGAATGGTCAAAAAGGTTACTTTTCCGACGAACCGGGTGTATGGCCTGTGGCTCGGTGTGATAGGAATCAATGTTCTCGTTGTTATCGGCTTCGAGATAGTCATGGGATTCGTGGTGAGGCGATATATGATGGCGCTGATATTGACGTTAATGCTGTTGGCGCCGTTCATTCTATCCTCGCTATACGAAGACTGGAGAAGTAAAACCAATATTGTAAATCCGCGATGGCTGTTTCCGGCAACGATGGCATTGTGTGCAGTAGTAACAATAAAAGGGCTTGACGTTTTCACGGATAAACATTATCTGCGCGATGCCGGTCACTGGATAAGCGCGAATACTCCGGCGGAATCGAATCTACATAGCAACAACTTGATATTGATTTATTATTCGGGAAAGAACGCGTATCGAAATGACGCCAACTATGATTGGTCCAGAACTACAGCGCTGTTTGAAGACAGAAGCTGGCGCAAATACGATTATTTCGCGATCAATATAAGTCGCAAGCACCCGGAAAAGGAACGATGGTTGAGGCAACGCTTGTTGCGCGAGCCAATGAAGCGGTTTCGAAGTCGTAAGGGAGATCAGGTCTTGATATTCAAGACCAACGATCTTTCCTGATCCCGTATACGTCGCGGCCGCCGTCCCGATAGCTACCAACGAAGAAACCGAACAATAGTAGAACGGTATGCGCAATACATTGCTTGGCTCTGTCGTGATATTTGTTGTTTTCTTCGCCTATTACCTCGCAACAGGTACGCATTTACCTCGCGGTGCCGGGCCGGATTATCGCGCGCATAACGACATAGTAAATTTCATTCACAGCCACAAACGATTACCTGTTCTAGCACAAGACGAAGAACAACTGCATTTCACCGCGTACGGTGGAACACGCGCGCTGAGACCTCCGCTATCCTACGTTGTCTCAGCGGCGATGGTGACTTTTACCTCTTACTGGGAAGCGCCTCGCACCGTGATGTATAGAAGAGGATCGGCATTTCTTGCCGCGCTGACCGTCGCCGTGACTTTTTACGCGGTCGGTGTATTTTTCCATAGTATTTGGTATGGGTTTGCGGGTGCGCTGCTATTCGGTCTTCTACCACAATTTACTTTTATCGCTTCGTATAACAATGACGATGTCGGCGCGATTTTTACGGCGACGCTTTTGCTGGCGAGTTTGATTACGATCTACAAGTGGGGCCTTTCCTGGTTGAATGTCGTGTTTCTCAGCGTCGCCTGCGGTTTGGTGCTTGTCTCAAAGCAATCGGCATGGTTGCTGGGACCGACGGTAATCCTGTTCTTCCTAGCGCTAGTACGTGTTCCCTTGCGATCGTTGGCGCGCTACGCGGGGGTCGGTGCAGTCATAGTCATTCTGTCGGGCGGTTGGTGGATTCTCTTCAACATGCACCATTACGGCGTGGGGGATCCTTTCTTGACCGACGTTACCAGGGAGGTAGCGGAAAGACACACGCAATTCCCGGAGACGACCAGGTTCGGTTTTCAGGCGCGCGGCATAGGATACGCCGATCTGTTGTGGGGCAATCACGACGATTTCTGGCGAAAGACGATAGCCTCTACGATCGGAAATCTGGACTGGCTTCGGTTGAGAATGGGTCCCTGGCAATACGGTTTGTATCTTACGGTGTTCCTCGGAGCCCTGCTTTACTTCGTTGCGAGCACGGTGGAAGCGGTGTGGCGATCGTGCAGCGTTCGTCTCAGAACCACGGTTGTATGGCGGAGGCATCTGTTCGAAGCGTTACTCGTATTCGCCTTGTGCTTTCAGATTGCGGCCTATGTATGGACGAATGTGAATAACGATATACAGATGCAGGGAAAATATCTGCTGCCCGTATTCCTGGCGGTCATTGTTCTTTTTCTGTCCGCATTTCGCGTTTTCGGCGGCAGGCTCGTGGCCGGAGCGGCAAACGCCTACAACAGGGTAGAAATACCGATCAATGCGGCGCGTTCAGGTTTATATACCGCGGCCATAATTCTTTTGGTCGGCGTGCACGTGCATGCCCTGGTTCGATATGTCGTGCCATTTTACAAGTCTACCGACTATAATGCCCCGCCGCCGATCGCGGGTATACAGCTCACGGACGTGCGCGCCGTCGATCTGCAGAAAGTGCTTATTGCAGAAAAAAGCCCCCACGTTCGAGCGATTACGCAAAACGATCGAGGTGTGGTCATACAGTCGTCGGGGGTGGATCCCTGGTTCGTGCTGGATGTCGAGGAGGCCGGATTATGTGCGTATTTCGGAACAAACCTGTGGCTGCAGGTGGGCGTGCAAGCGGAAAAAGGCGGTAAGTTCAAGGTGTATGTCAACAGAGGAAATGGATTCCGCGAAGCGGATGCCCATCGGTTGAAATACGACGCGGGTTCGACCGACCTGGTCTTTCTGATCTCCGCGCCGAAGTGTCTGCCACTCCGATTGGATCCGAGAGAATCCAAAGGATGGGTGACTATTACCAATATCGCCGTAGCAGGAATGAAGATCATTGGCAAAGAGTAAAGCCTTAATCACGGGCATAGCGGGTCAGGACGGAAGTTATCTGGCGGAGCTTCTTCTCGCAAAGAATTACGAAGTACATGGTGTCGTTCGCAAGGAGGCGCTGGAGGATCCGATAAACAGAATGTGGCGGTTGCAGGGGATCATTGATGATCTTCATCTTCACGCGGTGTCTATTGAGAGTGAATCAGCGGTGAATCAGCTCGTGGACGCCGTTCAGCCGATCGAGTGTTACCACCTCGCGGCAAAGAGTTTTGTGTCTTATTCATTCGACGACGATTTCGACATTATATCAACGAACGTAAAGAGCACGCATTATCTGCTGTCGGCGATCAAGCGGAGAACGCCGGACTGTCATATTTATTTCGCAGGGTCCAGCGAGATGTTCGGGCGTTCGCAGGAAAGTCCGCAGAATGAGTCAACTGTATTTCATCCGCGTTCGCCGTACGGAATTTCCAAGTTGGCCGGATACCATCTGCTTACGAACTACAGAGAGCAATACGACCTCTTTGCGAGCTGTGGAATTCTCTTTAATCATGAATCACCGCGGCGCGGCTATGAATTTGTATCGAGAAAGATTTCGTTCAACGTCGCCCGGATCAAACTCGGGCTGCAAGAAAAACTGAAACTCGGGAACCTTGATGCTCGTCGGGATTGGGGTCATGCAAGAGAATACGTAGAAGCCATGTGGCTCATGCTGCAGCAAGACCAGCCGACCGACTTCGTGATAGGCACCGGTGAAACGCATTCCGTGAGGGAACTGCTGCGACTTGCCTTCCTATGCGTCGACCTCAATTACGAAGACCACGTTGAACTCGATAAGAGATTTTACAGATCATCTGAAGAGGTGGTTCTTGTCGCGGATGCGACCAAAGCCAGGACCTTGCTCGGGTGGAAACCGAAAGTGTCTTTCGACGAGATGATTGGTGAAATGGTGATGTACGATTTACGTATGTTGAGCTCGAAAGGTCCGACGTAGAAGAATCTTGAGCCGACGCCTGAGCATTCTGATGGTCAATTACGAATATCCCCCCGTGGGGGGAGGCGGGGGCGTGATGTGCCGCGATCTCGCCGAGTGCTTTGTGGCGAATGGGCATCGGGTAACGGTATTGACGACCCGATTCGACCAACTGGATGCGCGAGAAACTATCAACGGCGTGGAGGTGGAACGGGTCCCGGTGATGCTGCGCAACAGTCAGAACGTTGCGACGATCTGGTCCATGCTGAGCTACGTCCCGCTGGCGATACGGGCGGGGCGGCGGCTGATGCGCAACGATCGGTTCAACGTGATTAATACGTATTTCGCGGTTCCGTCGGGACCTGCCGGCGCTTACCTGTCGCGATCACACGGACTCCCGAACGTATTGTGCATACTCGGCGGCGATATCTACGATCCCAGCAAGAATTTGTCGCCGCACAGGATCCCCGGTCTCAAGTCGGTGGTCAGGAGCATGATCAATGGCGCCACTCGCGTCGTCTCGGAATCCCGCGACATACAGCAAAAAGCGGTAACGCTCTATGGCATCGAACGCGAAATCGAGGTCATACCCATCGGCGTCACCGCCGACCCCGTCAAGACGGCTTCGAAGCCGGACCTCGGATTGCCGGATGATCGTTTGATACTGGTTACCGTGGGGCGCCTGGTGGCGAGGAAGAACCTGCATCAACTGCTGCAGGTGTTTCAGCGTGCGCAGGAACAGTACCCTGCCCATCTCGTATTAATTGGAGACGGGCCGGAGAAGCCCGAGCTGTTGAAAACAGTTTCTCGCCTTGGATTGGATGGAAAAGTGCAATTCACGGGCCGGGTCGATGACGATAGAAAGTTTGAGTACCTAAGCGCGGCGGACGTCTATGTGTCCACGGCCACCCACGAAGGTTTCGGGATCGTCTTCCTGGAAGCCATGAAATGCGGTCTGCCCGTGATTTGCTACAACGAAGGCGGGCAGGTCGAATTTCTTCGAGACGGGGTAACGGGGTTTGTCGTCGAGCTTGGTGATACGGAACGGTACCTGTCGTCATTGGGCCGATTACTGGAAAACAACGAATTGCGGAGCGAAATGGCGAAACATAATACCCGATACATCGCCGATTTTTATGTCGACACATTCGCCGCGCGTTACCTCGACATGTTTCAAGAGATCGCGCAATAACACGTAATAGAGCGCTTTCGCGAAAGTATGAAACGCGACCTCAATAAGCTTACTTCCCGCGGGTACGACCTGATCATAGTCGGCGGTGGGATATTCGGTATCTGCACCGCGTGGGATGCGGTGCGCAGGGGATTGAGTGTGGCGTTGGTCGAACGCGAGGATTTTGCCGGCGCGGCCTCGGCGAATTGCTTCAAAATCGTCCACGGCGGCCTACGCTATCTGCAGCACGGCGACGTCATTCGCTTGCGCGAGTCGGCGCTGGAGCGCAGCGCCTTTCTGCGTATCGCCCCGCATCTCGTGAAGCCGCTGCCGATCGTCGTGCCGACTTATGGCCACGGCCGCAAAGGCAAGGGGATCATGTGGGGGGGAATGCGGTTGTACGATTTGCTTACCATCGACCGCAACCGCGGCATTAAGGATCCTGAACGCCGAATCGCACACGGAGCGCTCATCACCCGCGAGGAGCTCCTGGCGCATTTTCCGGAATTCGCGGCGCACGATCTGACGGGAGCTGCCGTGTTTCACGATGGGCAGATGTACAGTCCACCGCGCCTAGCGCTCGCTTTCCTGTGCTCCGCGGCGGCGTTGGGCGTCGATGCCGCCAACTATGTGGAAACCGTGCGATTCACGCATGACGCAAATCGGATCACGGGCGTCAGCGTACGGGATACGCTGACCGGCGATGAATTCGATATCCGAGGAACGTTTGTTGTCAACGCCGCGGGGCCCTGGACCGAGCCCCTGCTCAATACCATGGAAGGTGCGCAACTGCGCCCCGCATCGACGTTCTCCCGCGATGCGTTTTTCGTGGTTCCACGGCGCTTCGCGTCGAATTACGCCCTCGCGGTTCCGGCCAGGACCCGCGACCCGGACGCGATCCTGAGCCGTGAAACCCGGCATTTGTTCGTCGTGCCCTGGCGGGAATACACCCTCGTCGGGGTTTGGCATGTCGTCCATCGTGGTGCTCCCGATGCGGTCTCGGTGTCGAATACGGACATCGAATCGTTCGTCGACGAGATCAACGCCGGTTTTCCCGGTTTGGATCTAAGCGCGGATGAGGTTTGCATGTGCAACGCGGGACTGGTGCTGTTCGGGCGGAACACGCCGGATTCGGTCAACCTGAGTTACGGCAAGCGATCACGGATCATCGATCACGGAAAAGAACACGGCGTAGAAGGATTGCTATCGCTCATTGGCGTCAGATACACCACCGCGCGTCTGGAAGCTGCAAGGGTCGTGCAGCTGGTTCTGAAAAGACTGGGACGTGTTGCCCCGCCCTCGGATACCGACAGGCAACCAGTCTGGGGGGGCGATATGGAATCGTTCGGGCGACTGTGCAAGCAGGCTACGGATCGTTACGCCGGAGAGCTGGATGACCGCAGCTTGCGCGCGTTGCTGCATAACCACGGCTCGCGCTATGAGGACGTGCTTGCGCTCCGCAGTCAACGGCCTCAATGGCAAGGCCTTGTGCGATCGTCGCATACGCTGCGCGCCGAAATCGTACACGCGGTTCGCGAAGAAATGGCCATGACGCTCGAGGATGTCGTCTGTCGCCGAACCGATCTCGGCACGGGCGGGTATCCGGGCGATGCGGCGCTCGAGGACTGCGTTGACGTGATGGCCGCCGAATCCGGCTGGAGCAGACAACGGGCGGAACAGGAACGCGCAGGCCTGAGCGCTTATTTCCAGGAACGAAGTGGGTTCAGGCGTTGCGGCAAGGTGGAAACGGCACTCGGTTGACGTACCACGCGCCACGTTCAAAGGGGAGAAATATCGAGTGAAGGTTCTAATTACGGGAGGCACGGGGTTCATCGGCTCGAGACTCACACTTCGCTGTCTGCAGCGCGGCGATGTCGTGCGAGTGCTTGCACAGGAAAATGCGTCGCCGGAGACCAAGAATCGAGAAGTTATCGAATCGGCCGGTGCAGCCGTAACGCTGGGTTCCGTTCTCGATGCGGAAATCCTGACGGCGTGCGTCGACGGCGTCGATACCGTGTTTCACTTGGCGGCCGCGCAGCACGAAGCGAACGTCGCAGATCAACATTTCCGGGACGTCAACGTACACGGAACCACAGCACTCCTGCGAGCCAGCATAGACGCCGGTGTGCGTCGATTCGTCCACGGAAGTACGATCGGCGTCTATGGGTCTTTGGAGGGCGTCATCGATGAAGATTCGCCGCTCAATCCCGATAACATCTACGGAGTGACGAAACGGGAGGGCGAACAACAGGTCATCGCCCACGGTGACAGGATCCCCGCCGTGATAGTGCGGATATCGGAGACCTACGGTCCGGGTGACCGGCGCTTGTTGAAATTGTTTCGGGCGATCGACAAGAACGTGTTTTTTATGATCGGGGACGGAGGGAATCTTCATCACCTGATCTACATTGATGATCTGATAGACGGCATGTTCGCGGCCGCCGGCGAAGACAACGCGGTGGGGGAGATATTCGTGTTGTCCGGCAAGGAAGCGGTGACAACCGAAAACATGGCCCGCACCATCGCCTCGGCGCTCGGGCGAAAACCCTCTCGTTTCCGAGCGCCCTTGTGGCCCTTCACCGCAGCCGCTACGGTGATGGAGAAGACCTTGAGACCTCTGGGGATTCAACCGCCGTTGCACCGCCGTCGAATGGATTTTTTCAAAAAGAGCTTTACATTTGCTCAGGACAAGTCCGCGTCAATATTGAACTTTCGGTCACAGGTGGATTTTGCCCAGGGGGTCGCCGCAACGGTGAAGTGGTACAGAGACCAAGGATTGCTTTGAACCGTACAAGGAGGCGCGGCTGCAGAATCCGGAGCTCACAATATTAGACCTTTGTCCTTTCTTCACCGTAAGTCATCGGTCCCGAATGGGGATCGCATCCACTCGGGGAAATCAATGCGCGTGCGTGCCCTCGTCTCCAGGTCCGTAGAGCTCGGCTTACTGTTCATCGCGCTCCTCGCCGCGGTACTGTTGACGATTCGACCGTGGAGCTCGTTCTTTATTTCCGGGCTTGCGGAGCACTGGGATACGAAGTTGATGGGACAGTGGATGGCCTGGAACGCGCATAACATAGGAGCAGGAAACGTGCTGCTTCCTGATTTCAATGCGAACTTTTTCTATCCCCACTCCTATTCTCTCGCTTTCAGCGAATTGCTCTGGCCGCCGTCGTTCGTTTACGCCCTTTTGTATGCTTATTCCAAGAACCTGTTCTTCAGTTTCAACGGGACGATGCTGGCGTTTTGGTCGTTGTCAGGCGTCGCCATGTTCGCGCTACTGCGCGAACTGTCCGTCGGACGCGTTGCCGCTTACATAGGCAGCTTGATTTTCTGCCTGATGCCGTTTCGCCTCGCGTATTATGTCGAATTCAATATGACTCTGGTATTCGTCATTCCGTTGCTGTTGTTATTGACCATTCGCTGGCTGCGGCATCCGTCGATTGCGAACGCGATTCTCTTCTGTGCTGGGTTCTGGATCTCACTGACATCGAGTATCTATTACACGCTGATCACTTTATTGCCGTTGTTTTTCATCGTTGTAGTCTTTCTCATACACCACAAAGAACGTGTACTGCGCAAAGACCTCATCGTCAGCACGGCCATACTCGTTGTGTTGACGACGGTCATAGGGAGCATATATCTCTATCCCTACGCCGTTCTCAGATTTGAAGGCGGCTACGTGCGAACGATTTCCGATCACGCGAAGCACTTCGCCCAACCGCTGCA
Source organism: uncultured Gammaproteobacteria bacterium (assembly GCA_947258495.1). Classification (GTDB taxonomy): domain Bacteria; phylum Pseudomonadota; class Gammaproteobacteria; order Arenicellales; family JAANXG01; genus CALZGZ01. Next base: position 9,656 of record CAMYIN010000104.1, on the reverse strand, counting down.
CTATCTATACACGGGCCAATCACCGCTGTTGGGGGGCTTGTTCGCCCCCCACGGTTGGCGCATGGTGGAAACGGTGTTGTTCCCGGGGGCGAGCCTGTGCATCCTCATAGCGGCCAATATCGCGGAGAGAACACAGCGATTTCGGCTGGATCCTGCAGACGGAGGACTGCAACGTGCGACGTTGTTGCTCAAGTTTTTTCTCTGGTCATTGTTCTGGCTCGTCGTTCTGCTCAATATATTTCTCCACGATAGATCCTGGGTCGCACACTGGAACGCGATGCTTACGCCGATCATCGTGCTCCTGGCGCTGGTACATCTGTATGTATTGTTGTGGCCGCGTAACGGCGGCCACCCCGATACCGTGGTCGTGGCCCTGGGTGCGGCCGCGGTGTTCAGCTTTTTCATCACCCTGGGACCGTCCGTAACCTACGGTTCGGACCGAAATCTGCACGTGCTTTCGGTGAATCCCGTGTTTCAGGCGTTATCGACGTTTCCCATGTTCGAGGCACTGCGCGGCTTGAGTCGGTTCGCAATCATTGTCCTGGTCTACTGGATCGTTGCCGGCTGTCGGACCTTGGACGGCCTGATACGCCGAAGACCGAAAGCAACGTACCTGAGCCTGGCTTTACCGCTTTTTCTCATCTACGAGGGGCACGGTCTGAAACAGCCGTCTTATGTCGCCCGCTTGCCCTACGAGTACACCGATTATGTCGATCGGATCAATTCAAAAGTCGCGCGCAGCTTGCAGGAATTACCAGAGGAAAGCGTTATTTTTCTCATGCCCGCCGGATGGCGGGAAGTGGACGCGAATATCGTCATGCACACCATTGGGAATTATCGCTATCTGGTGAACGGTCATTCTGGATTTGCTCCTCGCGCGTACGACGTTTTGAGTTCTCTCGTCAGGGAATGGCGGATCGGCGAAATCACCGATCGACTCTCTGAAATCTGGCCGCCCGTGTATCTCATTTTGGACAAGGGATGGACAGGACATTTTGCGAGAAGTTGGCGCAGCCCTTTTCCCTACGACGCGCTCAAGCAACGCTGGAAGCGGTTGGCTGACGACGAATGGTACTCCCTGTACGCTTTGAAACCCGCTGCGTACACAAGCCGGAGGATCCTCAAAAGAGTCCGCAGCGACGTCTTGGGTCAGAACCGATTTCTGAGGTTTTCGGCTAGAACAACAAACGTATCCGACGAAGGTCTTGCAGGATTTCGGGTGATCGTAAACGGAACCGAATTTTCCCGACATCGAATCTCGGATGCTCTGCGCCAGTACGAGGTCATTGTGCCGCTGAAGTACCGTCGCGAGATAGAAGGGGACGAGATCGTGTTGGAATTGATAGCTTACGAAAAAGACGAAGCGGGTCTTCCGCCGCATTACGGTTGGGAGGTACGGGATCTCGGATTTTACCGAACCGCCCTCCAGGTTACCTCGACGCAATGATAGACAGCGCCGCCGATTGACGCAATGTGCACACAGACCCCGACACATTCGCGGGCGTACGCAGATTGGGGATATATCCTCTTCCTCTGCATCGTCACGCTGATTGGAGCCGTTCTGCTGTACCGTATCGGTATTCACAATCCATATCTGGTTTTTCTGTTTGCGTGGTGCGGTGTGCACGGAGGCATCGTTTTTCTGGAAATCAAGGTTTTTCCCGGGCTGTTGACCCGGCGTACGCGGATATTGTGGTTTGTCATTGCCGCCTTCACGGCCGTCGCATTTTTCTCGTTGTCCAGCGTTCCGGTGACGACCGTTGCCGTCGGCATACGCTACATCCCGGCCTCGCTCGAGCTCGTGCTCATACCTGCGGACGACGGCGATGCATCGCGGGCCCGGTCGGCCTATGCGGCGCGGGGGACCGAAAACGCCGTTGTGGAATTTGTGCTGCCCCCGTCAATGCGGGATACGAATGAGTCCGCGCTGTTGTATTTCGGCCGCGATTCGCGCGCCTACGACATATTCAGCTTGACGTACGCTACGGATTTTCTCTTCTGGCGCATTCCCGTTTCCGTCTTCGAGGATCGTGAGCAGACAAAAATGCTGCGTGTGGACGATCAAAACGCCTTGGTCCACAGCGAAGGCGCACTGCGTCTGTCCAGTCGCGTGCGATCCAGGCCGAGGGTGCAAATATCGTTCGACAGGGAACGGATCGTGCAGAACGAAACGCCGTGGGCCGGACCGCTCGTGGTTGCGCTATGGCTGTCGGTTTTATTGCTCACCTCCGCGGCATCCATCTGGAGGGGCTGGGCGGCAAGACTACGCGCCGGTGTGGTCGCCACGAGCGAAAAGGTTCGGAACATGCGGCTCTACGCGTCATGAGTGGTCTTTTCGATGACGCTGTGGAACGATAACGTGTGGCCTGCGGCGAGGTCGACGACGCGTTCACCGCTGCGCCTTGCGTCGGTATATCTCCTGTTTCTGCTCATCGTTTGCGGTTATACGTTTCCACTGGTCCTGCACCTCGATCGCTACCTGCGAGGCTACAACGATCCCTACCTCTTTACCTGGATGCTGGCATGGGTTGCTAAAACCCTGTTCAGCAATCCGCTGCAGCTTTTCGACACCAACATTTTCTATCCCTACGGCAATACCCTCGCATTTTCGGAACCGCTGCTGGTTCCGGCGGCACTGGTGGGCGCACCCGTTCTCGCAGTCAGTGAGAATCCGATCCTGGCCTACAACGTCACGCTGCTGCTGTTTCAGGCTCTCTGTGGTTGGTCGGCGTATTACGCAACACACCGTATCACGGGCAGTGAAGCGGCCGGCCTCCTGGCGGGTATCGTCTTCTGCGTATCTCCATTCAGAACGGGTTATTACAATTTTCTGAACATACACCTGTCTTTTGCCGTGCCGCTGGCGTTCCTGGCTTTTGTCTGTTTTTTGGAGAAACAAAAACTCCGGTATTTGTCTATGGCGCTGTTGTGGCTGTGGCTGCAGGCGATAACCATCTGGTACGGAGGCATTCCCCTCGCGCTGTTGCTGCTTCTGCTAGCATTGGGTTTTCATGCGCTCCGACCCCGCGGCTGGGGAGTACGCACCCTGTTGATGGGCGCTGCGAGCGCCGTGGTTTTTGTCCTTGCGGTACTTCCGGTGGCGTGGCCGTACCTGCAGGCCGCCCGAGAACTCGGCTTCGAGCGTACCCTCGACGATGTCAATCATTTTCGCGGCGACATGCTCTCGTTCTTCGATGCGGGAAAGGAACACCTTTTTTATCGACTTGCCGATTCGACCCGGTACCCCGGCCTGTTTCCCGGCTTCACCGTCTACGCACTGTCGACCATTGCGCTGTTCCTGTCGACGCGGGGACGGAACACGATACCCTTGCACTTCGACCGCCTGGTATTGCGGTTGACGGCCTGGTTCGCTTTCGCGGTGTTCATCGTCATGGTCTATCTCCTGATCAGTCCCGATACGGGCGCGTCGTCCACGGAGTCGCTCGGGCGCGCCGCGACGGTGCGCTATCTCGTATTCGTGCTGCTCGCCGCGGGTGTCTCGGCGATGTTGTTCAAGGGATACCTGTGGCGACGCGACAACGTACGGGATCGGGTCCTCGGCGCTGCGGACTGGCCGCTGTTGCTGGGCGTTTTGGCCCTCTTGTGCATGCTGCTGACGCTCGGCCCGGTGATGCACTATAAGAGTCAACCGGTGGGGGCGGGCGTCTACCGCTACGTCTACGAATTCTTCCCCGGGTTTTCGGCGATACGAATTTCACTTCGGCTTGCTTTTCTGGCCTTGTTCCTGCTTGGATTGCTCGCCGGCTTCGGACTCGTGTTTCTGGAGAACAAGCTGCGTTACCGGGGACGTTGGCGCTACCTGGTCTACGCCGCACCCCTGGCGGCGCTCATTGAATATCTGCCGGCGCCTCTCACGTATCAGGAAGTCTCCTGGAACGATCCGCCCCCGGTTTATCGATGGCTCGCGTCGCAACGCGACGACTTCGCAATCATGGAGTTCCCTACCAAGCACGAATCGATCGATTCCACCTACGTGTTCTGGTCCCTCTACCACGGAAAGCCGTTGGTGAACGGCGTCAGCGGTTTTTATCCGCCGTTTTCGGCGGACGTGGCCTACTCGCTGGCGGCTTTGCCGCGCACCGGAAAGGTCGAAATGCTGCGGTCGGTGCACGAGCTGCGCTACCTGCTCATTCATTTGAACTGGTTCCGCGACCCGGAGGAAAGGCGAAGCTGGATCGAATTCAAGAACAGCCCGTCAACAGGATTGAAGACGGTGGGAGAATTCGATGACGTCATCGTATTCGAGTTGGAACCGAGGTCGGAAAGAAACTGGACTTGGACGCGCATGCTGTCCACCGACCGGATCGAGAAACGCCCGCGTGCAGCGCTTTCCCTTACGGTCTCCGACGACGACGGGAAACGCGACTTCATCGACGTGAAATTCAACGGCAGGCTGTTGCAACGTATCGAGAACACGAGCGGCGACGCGGAACGCCGCATCGACCTGACCCGCCCTTATTATCGCGTCCGGCCGAACGAACTCACGCTCGAACACGGTTACCGGATTACGGTGGACACCGTCAATGATCGCCGCTACCGGATCGGCAACACCGGGACCAATTCGCCCGTGGATATCGTCGTTACGAGCGCCGGCAAGCCCTACGGCAGCACCGCCGCGATCTGGGTAAACGGTTCGAACCTGGAACTTCCGCGACACAGGGGATACAGCGTGGTCGCCATGGACCCGGTCAAAGGCGCCGTCATCGACCGCAGCGGGTTCGACGTGGGGAAGGAGGCGGTGGAACATGAACGCCTGATCGCGTTTTTTGCACGAATACCCCAAGGATCCATAGTCGCCGTGGCGCTGAATCGCGTCGGCGGTATACACGTGTCGGACGGGGTCTTCAACGAGTTCCGGTCGATCGGCGCGACGCAAGATCCGAGAAAGCGCGACACGTACGCGTCGCACGTCATCGTAGGGGTCAAAGGCGCGAAACCCGGGACCGCGGTGGAGGCGATTGAGGATCGCGTCGTGCGTCGCGTCGTAGGCCGGGACAGGCGCGCCGCGGCGATGCGCATTTCCGGATTCCGGCTGGTGTCCGATGCCGCGGTTCCGGTGACGGATTGATCCCAAGCGGCCGGCGGTTCGCGGGTCAGCCCGATCGGGCTCGGCAACACCGCACGGGGGCGGGACCGCCCGCTGTTTGTGGATGCTCGCCTAGCCTTCGGAAATCGGTTTTACGGCCGCGGCGCCGATCTTCTTGGTGAAAAGCTTGTTGGATTTGCCGTAGAGGATGAAGCTAGCGCGGAAAAACAGCGTGTAGAGCGTGGAAAGGGCGATAAGTACGTAGTTCAAAGGGTTCTTGAAAAACACGTAGAGATTGAGCGGAAACACTTTTACGTTTTCGAAACCGCTGTGTTCGAGCACCTGACGCATCGTATATTCGGTAAAGGTGTTGTAATGATCGAAATTCTGAGCCAACGCTTCGGCGCCGGTGATCGGATTCGCGCCATTCAGCGCATGCACGATGATCGAACCGCCCGGCCGTAGACTCCGATGGCAGAGTCGCAGAAATTCGATGATCTCTTTTTTGGTGAGATGATTGATTTCCTGCTCGCAGAATATGACGTCGAACTCGTCCGTCCTGGTTTCCAGGTACTCGAACGCACGCTGCTGTTCGCAGGAGAGATTCCTGTTTTTGGCGAGTTCGATCTTTCCCGCGTCGGAGTCGATCCCGAAGACATTACGGTATCCTTCGGACGTCAGGAGATTGAGGAAATATCCAGGCCCGCAGCTGACCGCGAGTATGCGTGCATCTCGATCCCCGGGAAGGTGCTTCAAATAGTTGTGCTTGTAAAACTCATAGAACGTGCGATAACCCTTTTCGATATCGCTGGGCGCCTCCCAGAAGGAATCGAAGGGTTCTATTTGTGCGGCGAGTTGTTCGGAGTGCATCGGTGGATCAGTGATGACGACTATCAGAATCGCGAAACGTACGTCATGTACATGCGCACGTCGTTGGACAATTCCGCATTGTGATGCGGATTATCGCGAAACAGCAGATGGAGCCCGTATTCCGCTCCCTTTCGCGCCCTTATCTTGTAATAGGCTTCGACGTCGGTTTCGAGTCCCGCAGGTGATAGATCGATCCGTTCACTCTCGCTGACGATGCGTCCGTCCGAATCGATGGAGGTCGGCACGTCTAGGCGTGCGCTTCCGGCGGCGACGCGCATCGGACGCGAGACGGCGAAACCAAAACGATCGCCGCGGCGAAACAGGGATCTTGCCGACAGACCGACTCCGTAAGACTCGCTGTACAGCGTGTCCACGTCTTGAATCACGCTGCCGGCCCTGTCGGCTACGCGGGTGGCGCCTCGGTGATAGCTGCCGAACAGCGCAAAGTCTTTGCCGAGGAGCACACGCCCTGAGATGCCCACAGACATAGTGTCGGATGTGTCGACGCTGAAAGGTCCTGCGGCGGCACCACCGAACATGCTACCGTGTTCATCGAGTTGACCGAATTGCAGGGCGAACGAAGCCCTGTCATGAGGATGAAAGTTTCCTTCGAGGACGACGGCGTCGCTTTTCAGTCCGTAGTCGTCGGTATCGTCGTCGCTGGCGACGAAGCCCAGCTTGAAATCCAGATGGCGTGAATATCCGTAGCGGATATTGGCGCTGTTCGCGGATTCACCGAAACCGAGATAGGGCGCCATGAAGGCGGCGTCGCTGAGAAAGGTGTACTCGCCCAAGGATTCACCGTCGCCGCCGAGGCCGAAACCCCGCCCGGGTCTGGTGTTCAGGTCGAATGCGTAGCCCCAACGCTCCCCTAGGTCGCCGCTCAGGGACATCTCCCAGTTCGGCAGTTGCTCGTGCTCCGGGACGAAGGGATCAAAATCCAAATTCGCCTTCCCGGCCCGCGGCCTCGACGACGCGTAGCGCATGGTCACGGCGTGGTTCGCGGCCAGCGGCAGATACAGCCATTCGGTTTCCGCATCCATGGAATCCAACAGGCTGTCCAGCCCGGGTAGTTCATCACGTACCGTGATCAAGTCCGGAAGGTTTGCGGTGTAGCCTCGATCGTACCGATCGAGGATCAAGGTCTTTTCCAGTTTCTTGCCTTTCTGCTGGATGGCGTAGGCGAGGGCGCCGCCCAGAACCAGTGCTCCCGCGGCGAACGAGGAGCTGGAACCGCCGCCGCCGGGTACCGAGAGGTCCCCGGCGGGCTGCATGGCCGCAGCCAGGTTCAGCAGGCCGTGGCCGTAGACCGGGTCCACGCCCGGTTCCCCCAGGTCCGTGGCGCTCTCGAACAGGATCTGCACCACCTGGGCGCCGCTCAGGTTGGGGAAGGCCGACAGCAACACGGCGGCCGCCCCGGATACGAACGGCGTCGACGCGGAGGTGCCGGTAATTCGGATCAGGGCGCTGGGGCTGGAGTTGGTCGTGGTTTCAATGGTGACCCCCGGCGCCACCATGAAATGATCCGCGAATGCGCCGGCTTCGTTGCTGAACGACGCCCGGTTGAGATTGGCGTCGACCGAACCGACGATGATGCCGTGACCGCCCATACGCGCCGCCACCCTGGAAAACCGGGTCGGCCTGACGAATCCTTGATTGCCGGCGGCAAACACGACCACGGTCCCGGCGGCCGCCGCGTTGATCAGGGCGGTTTCTATCTCGGGCGTGGTCTCGCCCTGGATGCTCAGGTTCATGATGCGCGCGCCGCTGGCAATGGCGAAATCGATGCCCGCGATCATGTCTTCGTTTCTTCGTGTCTGCTCCTGGTCCTGCACCTTCACCGGGATGATTTGGGCGTCGTAGGCGACGCCGACGGTGCCGAAACCGTTCCGCAGTGCGGCGATGATGCCGGCGACCTGAGTGCCGTGACCGATAAGGCTGTCGTCGTTGGCCGTGCTGTCGCCGTTGACGAAGTCGAAGCCCGGGAGCACATTCGGACCGATGTCGACGTGATCCAACCTCACGCCGGTGTCCAGCAAGGCCACCGGTACGCCGCCGCCCGTGGCGCCCTCGCCCCAGGGCACCAGGACACCGATGATGCCGAGCCCGCCTTGGGTCTCGAATTCCGGGAACGGCTCCGCCGGGGCGCCGTGGGCAGCCCCCGCTAACCCCGATGTGATAATGAGGACGATGACGGACGGCAGGATATTTTTCGGTAACATCGATGGCACTCCCAGGGATAGTCTCAGAGAACGACGGAGATCCGAATCCGACGAAAACGGTTACCGCCTCGACTAAAATGCGGTCTCGGCAGAACCACGCTACTCGATAGAGATGAGGTCGACACGCGAACAACGACGATATGCAACCCTCGCCCCGTAACGGTTGCGGCAAGCGAGTTCGCAATTTTCGATCAAATTATTATCGCTTCAAGCGCTTACGCCTTTGCCGCGCGGGCAAAATTATTCCACCGTCTCGAGGAATCTGTCAAACGATAGTCCATGCTGCGACTCAATCTGTGGGCGATACGGCGGTGCCGGCGCCCCATCGGCGGAGCCGGACATCAAGCCGCTGGCCCGGATACAAACAGGCTTGGAGACAGATCGTCACCGGTTTCGAAGGTCAGGCGCACGGCGTCGGCGTCGTTTCCGCCTATGTTCCAGATGTAGATTTCACGTTTTCCGAACATACCGGGTCCGATAAGAATCTTGCCGCTGAAAACCACCCATTTACCGTCGTTCGATACCCGTCCGTCGTGTGCCCAGTAACGCAAGATCGTATCGATGCCGACGAAATGGCGCGATGGCCCCAGCTTGCCGCGTTTGGCGTCAAAGTCGGCGCGCAGCACCGGGCGGCTGCCGGTCCGTGCGGTGGTGAGCAGGTAGGAGCCGTCGGGCGACCAGGAGGGCTTGCAGTCGCCGCGAAGCATTTGGGGATTCGCGAGGTAACGTTGTTGCTCAAGGTCGATGATTTCCGTGGCATGCGTCGGCTGTTCCCGAAACGTGAGCAGATACCGCCCGCTAACATGTAGTTCCGCGGTCTGCGACATTCGCTGGCCGTTGTATCCACGTTGACGCGCATCGTAGACAACCGAAGTCTGTTTCGTAGCGAGATCGTATTTCAAGACGCGGTAACCATCGGTGGATATTCCGGTGACGGCGCGGCCATCCCCCGTCCAGTCCGGCGTATGCGCGCCGGAAAGCACCAGGAGCTTGTGCGTGAAATCCGAGTTCATGATGTACACGCTCGAGTCGCCCCGCTGGAAAACGATTTTTCGTCCGTCCGGCGACCAACGCGGGCGATATTCCTCGTGGCCCTTTTTCGTAACAGTGCGGGGCCGCCAGTTCCCCAGCGAACCGAAATGAATTTTCTTGTTGTTGACCCATAAGAGCTTGCCGTTTGGAATCAAGCGGGAGAGTTCCGACCGCGCCGCAGCTTCGTCCGATCCCGGAGTGATCGGAGCCGCGGAGACCTTAAACGTGGTGATTAGAAAAAACACCAGCACGCGGATCGCCAAGGGTCGTGAGAAACGCCTCGGCAGATGCGATCGGGCGTGGCGATTGCACGTCCTCACGATAGCGGTGGACGCAGCGGCGACTGGATCACGCATTACAACGGAGAATTGGTAATTGAGAAGTTTGCTTGTTAACATCGAAATCAATGCGTGCATGATACACAGAGCGGTCCTGTTTACAAAAAGGGGTCTACGCGGAAATGTGTGGGTAAATTCTGATCTAGA
>CAMYIN010000103.1 GCA_947258495.1 uncultured Gammaproteobacteria bacterium | reverse complement strand
CGAGCGCGGCAAAATCGTTGATGAACTCGACGCGTTCAACGCCCAGTTGCGAACGGATCTGGGTGCCGTCGAGTGTCCAGTCGAGGTTAGTCAGGCGTATCGAGTTTTCGCGGGCCGGCCCCGCCACCGCCGCCGTCAGCGCATGCGGAACCGCGCCGCCGACTTCGGCGAGATACTGTTGCAGCAACGCGATGGGGTCTGCAAACGCGCGATTGTCGAAAACACGGGGTTCTCGGGGTGCGCGCCGTTCGTTGGCGATACCGCATCGTGTATGGGTGCCGCCGACATCGACCAGCAGATGCGTTCTCATAGTCATCGCGTAATCCGCGGCCGCAAGGGATATCCGCCCCCGGGTATGGAACCGGGAGTCCGCCTCGATATGCGCCGTCGCATCGGCAATCGATGGGGCCTCACTGGGACACAGATCGGCCGCTGTTGTTGTCGCCGCCGGCGTGCATAACGCGGCTTGACCGCTCGGCCAGGGAATATTTTACACTTTTCAGCGTCTAACCCGCTGAGCGTCGGCAATCCGGCCCCGAACGCGCGCGCGACGTGTGCGCTGTATGCGTTTCGTCCATCGCCATCAGACTCGAGCGAGGTCCCGTGTGACAGTACTGTTTAAGGTTGTTCCAATTATCTTCTTGTCGTGGATGTCGTCGTTGACGGCCGCGGTTGCCGCGGGCGCGGCATCGGATACGGCGGGCGCCGCGCATGCGCCCACGGGCGTCGTCCTCGAGGATTTCCAGGGAAGCGTTCGCCGCTTGGAGGAGTTTACCGGGACAGGTAAGTGGCTGATCGTGATGATCTGGGCGTCGGATTGCCATATCTGCAACACCGAAGTGCCCGAATACATGGCGTTTCATGACTCACACAAGGACAAAGACGCATCGGTGCTCGGGATTTCCATGGACGGGAAGTCGCGCCTGGAACAGGCGAAGCAGTTCATCGACAACCACCTGGTGAATTTCCCGAGTCTCATCGGGGAACCGGCGGCGGTGACCGAACTGTACCGGCAATTGACGGGGTCGTTTCTGGCGGGGACGCCCGCCTTCCTGGTGTACGCGCCCTCGGGCGAATTGGCGGCGAAGCAGATCGGCGCGGTTCCGGTGCAACTGATCGAAGAATTCATCCAAGCCAACACCGCAGCCGCGAACAAGGGCTGATGACGCGTTCTGCGCCGAGTACCCGGCACGCGTGCCGGACGCTCCCCGGAATTCCTGACCTCTCGCCGGCGGCAGGGGATTACCGACGTTTGGCGGCCGGGCTGCGGCGGTCGGGGCCGCGGAATCTTGCGCACGCGGCGCCTCTCTCCGCGGGATTGCCGGTTCCATTTGTGTTGGGCGCCGCCGTTCTTTTATGCTTCGTCAAACCGTCCCCCGCATTGACACGCCGGCAGTGCAAGGCCGCCGCCGACGCGTCCACGCAGCGGGGAGACCGCACCGACGGAGTACCGGATCGAAGATGCCCAAACAAACCGACCCCGCAACGAGCGGCTTCCCCCGGGGCGCCGACCTTCTCAACGATCCGGTTTTGAATAAGGGCACCGCGTTCGGCGAAGCGGAGAGGGACGCGTTGAGGTTGCGCGGATTGTTGCCCCCGCGGGTGCACTCCATCGAAGAGCAGGTCACCCGGGTGATGGAAAACTTTCGGCGCAAACCGACTCCTCTTGAGCAATACATCAATATCATGATGCTCCAGGTGCGCAACGAAACCTTGTTCTACCGGGTGGTCATGGATCACTTGGAAGAGACCATGCCCATCATCTACACGCCGACCGTGGGCGAGGCCTGCGAACGCTACGGGCACATCTTCAGCCGTCCTCGCGGTCTGTTCGTTACCGCCGAGGACCGCGGGTATATCGCAGACATCCTGCGAAACTGGCCGCGCGCCGACGTGCGCATCATCGTTGTCACCGACGGTGAGCGAATCCTGGGCCTCGGCGATCTCGGTGCCGACGGTATGGGCATTCCGGTGGGTAAGCTGGCCCTGTACACCGCCTGCGGCGGCGTGCACCCGGATCATTGCCTGCCCGTCACCCTGGACGTGGGAACGGAAAACAAAGCCCTGCTGGAAGATCCGCTGTACATCGGTCTCCGGCGCCGCCGGCTGCGCGGAGCCGAATACTCGGATTTCATCGACGAGTTCGTCAACGCGGTGCGGGAAGTGTTTCCCCGCGCCTTGCTGCAGCTCGAAGATTTCGCGAACCACAACGCGTTCAGAATCCTGCACGCCTACCGCGATCGTGTCTGCATCTTCGACGACGACATTCAGGGCACCGGGGCGGTGGCGCTCGCCGGTCTGTACGCCGCGCCGCGTATCGCCGGAGGGACCATCGCCGATCAGACCGTGCTGTTCCTCGGCGCGGGCGAGGCCGGCATCGGTATCGGCGACATGATCGTTGCGGCCCTGCGCGAGCAGGGTTTTTCCGAGGACGCGGCGCGCGCCCGATGCTGGTTTTTCGATTCCCGGGGCCTGGTAGCGCGTACCCGCACCGATCTGGTGGAACACAAACGCCCGTATGCCCATGAACATCCTCCGGTGACGGATTTTCTTGAAGCCGTCGCGGAGCTGCGCCCCACCGCCATCGTTGGTGTCAGCGGCCAGCCCGCGACCTTTACGCGCGACGTGCTCGAAGCCATGGCGCGGGTCAATCCGCGACCAATCGTGTTCGCGCTCTCCAATCCCACTTCGAAGTCCGAGTGTACCGCCGAACAGGCGTACCACTGGACCGAAGGCCGCGCGGTGTTTGCCAGCGGCAGTCCCTTCGGTACCGTGATCCACGGAGACAAGACGTTCGTGCCGGGCCAGGGCAATAACGCTTATATCTTTCCCGGCGTCGGTTTGGGGGTCGTCGTCTCCGGAGCGCGACTGGTAACCGACGAAATGTTTTCCGAGGCCGCAAAGGCGCTCGCCGAGCGGGTGACGAAACACGATCTCGAGGTGGGGCGCGTGTACCCGCCGTTTTCCAAGATCCGCGAGGTCTCGGCCCACATCGCCGCCGCGGTCGCCGAGGTCGCCTGGAAAAACGATCTTGCGACCGAGCGCCGCCCCCAAGACGTGCTCGGGTACATTCAGTCGCAGATGTACCAACCGAACTACCGCAGTTACGCGTGATCCGATAATGAGCTGAGAGAGCAATGGCGGGCTTCCGATTTGAACAGACGTTGCAGTACGGCAGTGATTGTACCGATTATCGCAAGCTGACCGACGACTACGTCTCCGAAGGCGAGTTCGAAGGTCGGCGCGTTCTCAAGGTCGATCCCGAGGGGCTGCGTGTTCTCGCGCGCGAGGCGTTTTCGGATGTCTCCTTTTATTTGCGGGCTGCCCACCTGAAGCAGCTCGCCCGAGCCCTCGACGACCCGGAGGCGACGGACAACGATAAGTTCGTCTTGTATACGCTGTTGCAGAACGCCTGCGTGGCGGCGGCCGGGGTGTTGCCGTCGTGCCAGGACACCGGCACCGCCATCGTCACAGGTAAGAAAGGGCAACAGGTGTGGACCGGAGGCAACGACGAAGAGGCGTTGACCCAGGGGATCTTCGACACCTTTCAGGAGAAAAACCTCCGCTACTCGCAGGTCGCACCGCTGACCATGACCGAGGAGAAGAACACGGCCACGAATCTGCCTGCGCAGATCGACATCATGGCCACCGAGGGCGACGAGTACGCGTTTCTTTTCATCGCCAAGGGCGGGGGCTCGGCCAACAAGTCGCAGTTGTTTCAGGAGACCAAGAGCCTGCTCAACGAGGAATCCCTGGTGGGCTTTATCACCCAAAAGTTGCGCGCGTTGGGAACGGCGGCGTGCCCGCCGTATCATATCGCCCTGGTCATCGGCGGTACCAGCGCCGAAACCACCATGAAGATGGTGAAACTGGCGTCCTGCGGCTACCTCGACAATCTGCCGCAAAGCGGCAGCGAACTCGGCCGCGCCTTTCGCGACCTGGAATGGGAGCAAAGAGTATTGCAGATCGCGCGCGATACCGGCATCGGCGCCCAGTTCGGGGGCAAATACCTCGCCCACGACGTGCGCGTGATTCGTCTGCCCCGGCACGCGGCGTCGTGTCCGGTGGGGCTCGGCGTGAGCTGCAGCGCGGACCGCAACATCAAGGCCAAGATCACCCGCGACGGGCTCTTCCTCGAGCAACTCGAACACCATCCGGAGCGGTACATGCCGCAACTGGCCCCCGAGACGGCGCCGCCGGTCGGCATCGATCTGGACCGGCCGATGGCGGAGACGTTGCGGACCTTGAGCCGTTTCCCGCTCCGCACCCGATTGAGCCTCACCGGCACCTTGATCGTCGCCCGCGACATCGCCCACGCCAGGATCAAGCAACGTCTCGACCGGGGAGAGGCCATGCCGGCGTATTTCCAGAACCACCCCATCTATTACGCCGGGCCGGCCAAGACGCCGGAGGGCATGCCGTCGGGGAGCTTCGGTCCCACCACCGCGGGGCGCATGGACGGTTACGTCGATCGGTTTCAATCCCACGGCGGATCCATGGTCATGCTGGCGAAAGGCAACCGTTCGCCCCAGGTGCGCGAGGCGTGCCGCAAGCACGGCGGGTTCTATCTCGGATCCATCGGAGGTCCTGCGGCGATTCTGGCGCGCGACAATATCGAAGATGTGCAGGTCGTCGATTTCGAGGACCTGGGCATGGAGGCGATCCGCATGATCCGTGTGAAAAACTTTCCCGCGTTCATCATCATCGATGACAAGGGTAACGACTTCTTCGCCGATTTATAAACACACCTGGGGCAAAGGCGTAGGCCGGAAAGCGTGAACAGCGCGCACCGGGCGTCCGTATCCCGCACTTCAGCAATGCCGACCTTGTTGTTCAAAAGCGCAATCGACGACCCGCTTCGCTGGAAGCGGGCCCTGGAAGCGAAGATGCCCGACCTCGAGGTCTGCGTCTGGCCCGAGTGCGGAAATACCGAGAAGGTGGAGTACGCGCTGGTGTGGGGAGAGATCGGCGACATGCTGCGCACGCTGCCGAACCTGAAAATCGTGTTTTCCCTCGGCGCCGGCGTGGACCACTTGCTGCCGCAGGAGGGGCTGCCGCGGGACGTGCCCACGGTGCGCATGCTCGATGCGGCGCTGACGCAGGGTATGAGCGAGTACCTGATGTATCACGTGCTCCGATTCCATCGTCGCATGTCCGAATACGAGAGCCAGCAACGCGCCCGTGTATGGCGGCCGATGCCGCAGACCGAAGCCCGGGATTGCCGCATCGGCATCATGGGCCTCGGGGTGCTGGGCGGGGACGCCGCGGAGAAATTTCACGCCCTGGGATTTCCGGTTTCCGGCTGGAGCCGCGGCCCCAAATCGAGGTCGGACATCCGTTGTTACCACGGTAAGGCGCAACTGAAAGCGTTCCTGCGCGACCTCCGGGTGCTCGTGTGCCTGTTGCCGCTTACCGCGGATACCACCGGAATCATCAATCGCGACACCCTCGCCGCCCTGCCGCGCGGGGCCTGCGTCGTCAACGCCGCGCGCGGCGGCCACGTGGTGGACAACGATCTCCTCGCGGCGCTGGATGCCGGTGACCTCGCGGGCGCCGTGCTGGACGTGTTCGAGCACGAGCCGTTGCCCGCGTCGCACCCGTTCTGGAGCCACCCGCGGGTGACGCTCACCCCGCATATTGCAAGCCTGACCAACCCCGACACCGCCGCCTCGCACGTCGTCGACAACGTCCGCCGCCAGCGGCGCGGGGAGCCGCTGGTCGGGGTGGTGGATGCGGCAAAGGGCTATTGATGAGCATGCGTTCCGTGCGTATACCGGGCGAACCGCTGAGGGTGGCGATTGCGGGAATCGGCGCCGTCGGAGGGCGCGTGGCGACGGGCCTCGCCGCGGGCATCGAGGGCCTGTCCCTGACCGCGGTGTCGGCCCGGGACGTGGCGCGCGCTCGGGATCGACTGCGCACGATCCCGATATCGGTGCCGGTGCTGCCGCTCGCGGAACTGGCCCAAGCCGCCGACGTCGTCGTCGAATGCGTTCCCGCAGCGGTGTTCCGCGAGGCGGCGAGACCGGTGGTGGAGAGCGGGAAAGTACTCGTGCCGATCAGCGTCGGGGCGCTGCTGGAACACTGGGACCTGGTGGAGCTTGCGCGGGTCCGTGGGGCGCGGATCGTGATTCCCAGCGGGGCCCTGCTGGGACTCGATGCAGTGCAGGCGGCGGCCGAGGGTCGAATTGAATCCGTGCGCATGGTGACCCGCAAACCGCCGGCGGGGTTCGCGGGCGCATCGTACCTGACCGAGCACGGCATCGATCTCGAAGGTCTGCAGCAACCGCTGCGGCTGTTCGCCGGCAGCGCGCGCGATGGGGCGCGGTGTTTTCCCGCCAACGTCAACGTCGCCGCCGCATTGGGTCTCGCCGGCATAGGTCCCGATCAAACGCAACTGGAAATCTGGGCCGACCCGACGGTGACGCGCAACACGCATCATATCGTCGTCGAAGCCGACAGCGCGCGCATGGAACTGAAAATCGAAAACGTCCCCTCCGAGGAGAATCCCCGCACCGGAAAGATCGTCGCGCTCAGCGTCATTGCCGCTTTGCGGAAACTGGCCGCGCCGCTGTGCATCGGCAGCTGACTTCGGCAAGGCCCGAAGTCGGTTTGCCCGGCTCCCGCGCACGCGAAACCGTGTTCAATTCCCGGCCTGCGGCAGGTGCGGGGCGCGGCCAGTGGTATCATCAAGCACTTTGCCAAAGACCGCACGTCGCTCGCTTGCAAGATGTTCACCACCCGACCTGAACTGCTTGGCACCTTCGGCATGGTCGCGTCCACCCACTGGATCGCGTCGTCCGCGGGTATGGCCATCTTGGAAAAGGGCGGCAACGCCTTCGACGCCGCCGTCGCCGCGGGGTTCGTGTTGCAGGTCGTTGAGCCGCACCTCAACGGTCCCGGCGGGGATCTGCCGATCCTGCTCTACAGCGCCGATCGCAGAAAGACCATCGTCATCTGCGGGCAGGGCGTGGCCCCGGCGGCGGCGACCATCGAAGCCTACCGGGAGCTGGGGCTGGACATGGTGCCGGGATCCGGTCTGCTGGCCGCGACGGTGCCCGGCGCGTTCGACGCGTGGTTGTTGCTGTTGCGGGACTTCGGCACCCTGAGCGTGTCGCAGGTGTTGGCGCCGGCGGTGCATTACGCGCGCGAAGGCTATCCGCTGGTGGCGGGCGTGTGCGGAACCATCGACTCGGTGCGCGAGTTGTTTCAGACGGAATGGCCGAGTTCCGCGACGTTGTATCTGCGCGACGGGGCGACGCCCCGTCCAGGGGCCTTATTTCGAAATCCCGAACTCGCCGACACCTACGACCGCATCCTGCGGGAAGCGGAATCGGGGAGCACCGACCGCGAAGCACAGATCGAGATCGCGCGCCGCATGTTTTATCAGGGTTTCGTCGCCGAGACCATAGATGCGTTCTGTCGAGAAAACGAAGTCATGGACACGTCCGGTGAACGTCACCGCGGGTTGTTGACCGCAGACGACCTCGCCAACTGGCGGGCGTCGACGGAAGAGCCCCTTGGCTACGACTACCACGGCCATACCGTTGTCAAAACCGGTCCCTGGGGGCAGGGGCCGGTGTTTCTACAGCAGCTGGCGATGTTGAAGGGGATAGACATCGCCTCCATGGACCCGTACGGACCGGAGTTCGTGCACACGGTGGTGGAATCCGCCAAGCTCGCCTTCGCCGACCGTGAGGCGTTCTACGGCGACCCCGCGTGCGTCCGAGTGCCCATGGAGCATCTATTGAGCGACGCCTACAACGATCTTCGTAGGGCCCTTATAGGCGAACAGGCCAGCCTCGAGCTGCGCCCGGGCGCGGTGCCCGGTTACGGCGCCGAACCCGTCCATCGCGTTGCCGAGCCCGGGAGCACACCGCCGAGTGCGGCGACGCTGGGTGCGGTCGAGGCCACGCACGCGCGCTACGGCGGCTTTGCGGGCGACACCTGCCATCTGGACGTCGCCGATCGCCACGGCAACCTGGTCGCCGCCACGCCCAGCGGCGGGTGGCTGCAAAGCTCGCCCGTCATCCCCGGCCTCGGTTTCGCGCTCGGCACGCGGGCGCAGATGTTCTGGCTGCAGGAGGGGCATCCGACCAGCCTGGCGCCGGGAAAACGCCCGCGTACGACCTTGACGCCGTCGCTCGCGTTCCGGGACGGAGAACCGTACCTGGCCTTCGGCACCCCGGGGGAGGACAGGCAGGATCAATGGTCCTTGACGTTTTTTCTGCGCCACCTCCATTTCGGCTTGAATCTGCAGGAGGCGATCGACGCGCCCATGTTTCACACCAGCCACTTCCCAGGTTCGTTTTACCCCCGCCTGGCCTACCCGGGCCGGGTCAGCCTCGAACGCCGGTTCCCGGACGCGACCGTCGCCGGATTGCGCCGCCGCGGCCACATTCTGCACCTCGAGAACGACTGGTCCCTGGGGCGCCTCAGCGCGGTCGCCCGCGTGGGCGGGGTGTTGAAGGCGGGCGCGAATCCACGTTACATGCAGGGTTACGCGGTCGGTCGATAATCGGCGACGATCAGCGGGTATCGTGCGCGTCCAGGCTTCCCCCCGCGCTGGCCAAGCCGGAACGCTTGGGTTAGGCTAACCCGCGTGTACGTTAATACTCATATCAAAGGGTGGAGCATGTCAAAACGATACCTGTTGAGAGCCGTTTGCGCGGCAGCATTTCTCGCTTCCTTCCCGGCGCAATTGCTGGCGGCGGATATCCCCTGCAGCACCGCCAAATTGATCGTTCCGTGGAAGGCCGGAGGCGGCACCGACATCATCTTTCGCATCGTTGCGGACGCGGTCAACAAAAGCGGACTTGAACCACAGATCCAGGTCGTCAACATCACCGGCCAGGGGGGAAACAAGGGTGCGAAGGAGGCCCGTGCTTCGAAGCCCGACGGCTGTACCCTGTTTGCGATGCACCAGAGCGCCATCACCAGCTTCCTCAGCGGGCGCGTGGATTTTACCTGGGATGCCTTCGAGCCGGTGGCGATGCTGACCAACACGCCGTCCATCATCGGCGCCAACAAGGACGTCCCCTATAGCGACGTTGCCGAATTGATCGCCGCGGCGAAGGCGAAGCCGGGCGAGATCCTCGCCGGCGGCACGCTGGGCTCCACCAGCCAGTTCATCTTTCTGCTGATGGAGAACGCCGCAGGCGTGAAGTTCAAGCACATCTCCTACGACGGCACCCGCGAGCGCATGACGGCGTTGCTGGCGAAGAACATCGAGCTGGGCGAAATCAACGTCACCGCGGCACAGAAGTACATCAAGAGCGACGAGCTCAAGGCCCTCGGAATCGCCACCGCGGAACGGGACAGCAGGGTGCCGGACATCAAGACGCTGCGGGAACAGGGCGTGGATCTGGTGTTCGGCCTGGATCGCGGGGTAATGCTGCCCAAGGGTACCGATGCGGACATCGTGAAACACTACGAGGCGGCGTTCCTCGCGGCGATGAGCGACTCGCAGGTGAAAAGCCAACTCGAGGCCAAGGGCAGCTCGGTGCAGCCCCTTTCCAGCGCCGACTACCGCAAGCACCTCGCCGACACCTTCGAGGCGTTCAAGGCGGCGGCGATCGAAGTAGGGATCTATAAGCCGTAAAGCATCTCAGCCATTGTTCGCTACACGTCAAAACGGCGGCCGTACGATGCCGGCCGCCGTTTTGACGCCACGACTCGGGGAAAGACGGCGTGGGTCGACTCCACACTGATACGCTGATCGCGATCTTCCTGCTGTTGTTCTGCGGCGTTTTCCTGGCCGCGAGCTTCACCATCCGCGAGACCAGCTACGCCAGCCTGGGGGCGGAAGTGTGGCCGCGCGTCGTCCTCGTTTTTCTCACCCTCCTGAGTCTGGGCTTCCTGCTGCAGTCCCTGCGTCCCGATAGGCGGGAAGACACGCCGGCGCGACGCGATTTGCGACAATGGTTGGCCGCGCACACCAACGCGTTCTGGTGTTTTTGCTGGTTCGGTCTCTTTCTGACGACACTGCCCTACCTGGGCATGCTGGTTGGCGGCATCCTGTTCGTCTATGCCACGCTCACGTCGCTCGGGCGGCGTGACCTGCGCAGCCACATGGTCCACGCCGCCATCGCCGTGATCTCGGTGGCCGCCATGTGGGCGCTGTTTACCTACGGCCTCAACGTATTTTTGCCCGAAGGCACACTAATTTCCTTCACTTGAGCGAGGACCGGTTGTGATTGAACACGTCCTCGGCGCGCTGGCGGCCGTATTTGAGCTACACACCCTGGCGTTGATGACGCTGGGGGTCACCGCCGGCTTGATCGCCGGCGCCATTCCCGGTTTCACCATCGCCATGGCCGTGGTCTTGACCCTGCCGTTCACCTTCGGCATGACCGCGACCCAGGGCCTGTCAACGATGATCGGGGTGCTGGTCGGCGGGCTCTCCGGCGGACTCATGGCGGGGATGCTCACCGGCATTCCCGGCACGCCTTCCTCCGTCGCTACCACCTTTGACGGCTTCCCCATGGCGCGCGGTGGCCGCCCCGGTCTGGCGCTCGGCATCGGCGTGTGGTCGTCGTTTTTCGGCGGCATCACCGGCGCCGTGGTGCTGGTGACGCTGGCGCCGCAGCTGGCGCGCGTGGGACTGGAATTCGGACCCTGGGACTACTTCGCCCTGGTCATGTTCGCGTTGACGATTACCTCGAGTCTGTCCGGCAAGGCCCTGCTCAAAGGCATCATCGCCGGCACTCTGGGTCTGCTGGTGGCCGCCATTGGCGAAGACGAAGTCAACGGCGTCGCCCGCTTCACCTTCGGCAGCGACGCCATTCGTCAGGGATTCGCGTTCCTGCCGGTATTGGTCGGGCTGTTCGCCTTCAGCCAGCTGTTGAGCGATGTCCAGGACCGCGACAAGGCGCGGCAAGCCCTGATGCCGAGGGGCACCAAGGCAGTCAGAGTGGAACACCGCAAGGCGATCGGCGAAGTACTGCGCCGCTGGACCGTGGTGCTGCGCTCATCGATGATCGGGGTCTTCACCGGCATCCTCCCCGGCGCGGGTTCTTCGGTCTCCAACATACTTGCCTACGACCAGGCCAAGAAGGCGTCGCAACACCCGGAAAAGTTCGGCACCGGAACTCCCGACGGCATCGTCGCCCCCGAGTCTTCCAACAACGCCACCGAGGGCGGCGCGCTGATCATGGTGATGGCGCTCGGTATCCCCGGCGATATCGTCACCGCGGTCATGCTCGGGGCTCTATTGATCCACGACGTCGTCCCCAGCCCGTCGTTCATCAGCGACGAACCGGTGCTGGCGTACTCGATTTTCATCGCCTTCTTTTTTGCGCATTTCATCATGGTGACGATGCAGGCCGTGTGCCTGCGGATCTTCGTGTTGATCACCAGGATACCGATGTATGTCCTCGCCTCCGTAATCCTGGTCTACTGCGCCATCGGCGTCTTCGCCCTGCACAACGTCGGTTTCGATCTGTGGACACTGTTCCTGTTCGGAATCGTCGGCTACACCATGCGTAATCTCGGGTTTCCGCTGGCGCCGATGATACTCGGCGTGGTGTTGGGCGACATCGCCGAGCTCAACCTCAACCGGGCGTGGTCCATCAGTAACGACATCAGCCTCTTCGTGACCCGTCCCTGGTCGGCGTTCTTCCTCACCCTGGCGCTGTTTTCCGCCGTATTTCCGTGGTACCAGCGCGATCGAAATCGAAAGAAATGGACCGTCTTCTATTTGCCCGTGTTTCTGCTCGTCATCGCCGCCCCCGTCCTCGCCATGGGCGGCACCGTGCGCCCGGTCCTAGGAGCGGGTCTCGTCCTCGTCGGCGGATATTTGCTCTGGCGGCGTGTCAAACCCAGCTCTTCGAATCCGGATGCATGAATTACGACGTTTTTAACGGCGACGCGGACGGCCTATGCGCCCTGCAACAGTTACGCCTGACGGATCCGCTGGACAGCTTCCTGGTCACCGGCGTGAAGCGCGACATCCGACTGCTGGAACGCGTCGACGCCGTCTCCGGCGATGCCATCACCGTCCTCGACATTTCCCTGGACAGCAATCGAAGTCACCTGCAGAGAGCGCTTGCGAACGGCGCCAGCGTGCAGTACTTCGATCATCATTTCGCCGGCGAAATTCCCGAGCATCCCAAGCTCGCGGCGCACATCGACACGTCCCCCGACACCTGCACCAGCCTGTTGGTGAACGCGTACCTGTCGGGGCGGTGTCTGGCGTGGGCCGCGGTCGGCGCCTTCGGCGACAATTTCGACGTGCGGGCGCGAGCCGCGGCCCAGGCTCTGAGATTGGAGAACACCCGCTTGCTGCAGCTCCGGGAGCTGGGAATCCTGCTCAACTACAACGCCTACGGGCGTACGATCGCGGATCTCCACGTCCCTCCGGACGAGCTCTTCCGCCGCCTGCATCCCTATACGGACCCGCTTGCCTTTATTGCGGACGGTGCGACGTTTGCCGACCTGCGCGACGGCTACGCCGAGGACATGGCCAAGGCGGAGCGGGTCGAGCCGGAATCGGTCGACGCCCGATGCGCGGTCTACCTGTTTCCGGCCGTCGCCTGGGCGCATCGCGTCAGCGGTGTATTCGCAAACCGGCTCGCGAAACGTTCCCCCGAAAGGGCGCACGCCTTGCTGGTGGAGCTGGAGCAGGGGGGCTATCTGGTGAGCGTGCGAGCTCCTCTGCAGGATCCGCGGGGCGCCGACGCGCTGTGTCGCTCGTTCCCTACCGGCGGCGGCCGCAAGGCGGCGGCGGGGATAAACCGTCTCCCCGAGGCGTCGTTGGCGGTTTTTGTTCGCGAGTTCCGGGCCGCGTACGGCCGGGGTTCGTGATTCTGTTTCGTCGGCGGCGACCGCACCAGGACCGCTAGAACGGTGTCTTAATGTTGACGGTGAGACCGAGGTAATCCAGGTCCTCCTCCAGGCGCGTGTACTGCAGTTCGATCTGGGCTAAGGCCAGACTCGCGCCGACGCCGAGGCCTGCCGCGAGACCGGTGTCGTCGGTGGACGCCGCCCCGGCGTCGAGCTGCTGATGGAGCGCGCCCGCCCTGGCGATCAGATATATGGGGCCGGCGGTTCTGAGGGTGCCGAATAGCGCGATGGTGTCAATGTCCCATTTGCCGTTATCCGGAGCGTCGCCTTCGTCTACCGTTGTCGTATAGACGCCTTCTACGGCGACATCGGCGATCCCCAAGCCGAGGAATTCGTATCCCAATGCCAGGCCCGCAACGGTGGCGTCGTCAAATCCGGCGTCGTCGTTGGCAACGATTCCTCCCTGCAGTCCCAGATACAGACCGTCCTCGCCGTAGGCGAGCGGATGTATCGCGAAAGTAGACAGAATTGATAGAGTGAGTTTGCGTATGTTCATCATTGCGGACCTGCTTGGCATAATTGTTTTCGAAAATACGCCGCGCGCGGGCCGCGGCTGCGCAGACCTTACCGGCGCCGGAAGAAATAATCAAAGCAATATGACCTAGCAGAGCACGACCGCCCGATCGCTTTCGATCGAAACGGCGACACGCAGCGGTATGCTACGCTAGGTTGGAACGGAGCCGCATTCGAAGGCCGACATCGAACATCTCCATGAACGCGACACCCATCCTCGAAGTCCGAGACTTGCGCAAGCGCTATTCCGGCGTCACCGCGGTCGACGGTGTGAGCTTCAGTATTCCCGAAGGCGTGTGTTTCGGGCTGCTGGGGCCCAACGGCGCGGGCAAGACCACCACGGTCGAGATCATGGAGGGGATCGTCGATCCCACGTCGGGGGCCGTGGAGTACCTGGGAGCCCCGCGCGATCACCGTTTCCGCGAGCAGATCGGTATCCAGTTTCAATCCACCGCGTTGCAGGACTATCTGACCGTCGCAGAGACGCTGCGACTGTTTCTCGGCCTGTACCGGCGCACCGCCGATCTCGACGAGGTCGTGACGACATGCGCGCTGCAGGAACTGATGGACCGCGACAACCGCAAGTTGTCGGGAGGGCAGCGGCAACGCCTGTTGCTGGCGGTCGCGTTGTTGAACGATCCCCGCGTGCTGTTTCTGGATGAGCCGACCACCGGGCTCGATCCGCAGTCGAGGCGCAACTTCTGGCAACTCGTCCGGAAAGTCAAGAAGCAACGCAAGACCATCGTCCTGACGACGCATTACATGGAGGAGGCCTACCGCTTGTGCGATGAGATCGTGATCATGGACCGGGGAACGATCATCGCACAGGGTCCACCATCCGATTTACTGGCGGAGCACTTCGATGACACCGTGCTCCAGATTCCGGCGGAGGACTTCAGCATACCCCCGGAGCATTTCCCGTTCAATGTTCTGCATCACGACGGCAATGTGGAGATTTCGGTCAAAGACGTCGATGCGGCCATACGTCGACTCATAGACTGCGGAGTTTCTCTGCGGCATCTCGAGATACGCGCCCGCACACTTGACGATTTGTTCCTCGAGCTGACCGGCAAGGAGCTACGCACATGATTCGACGCTTCCTCGCGATCTTTCGCGCGCGCAATATCGAGTTCGTGCGAGATCGATCCTCCGTCATCTGGAACCTGGCGGTGCCGGTGTTGCTGGTACTGGCAATGGCGTGGATATTCTCGGAGGAAGCGCGACCCGTGTTCAAGGTCGGCGTCGTCGCCCCCGAGCGTGAGCTCGATTCTGAAACACATCCGTTTTTCTCCACCCGACATATCCAGTTCATCACGGTAGCCGACGAAACCCTGGCGATACGCAAAGTCACCAGGCACCAGCTCGATATGTTGCTGGATCCGACCGGAAAGCGCGCTTACTGGGTGAATACGGATTCCCCTAAGGGCTACATTCTTGAAAAAATGCTGCTGGGCAGTGGCGGTACGCCGCTCAGCAGGGCCCCGGTGTCCGGAGAACCCGTGCGTTATATCGACTGGCTGCTTCCGGGCATCCTGGGAATGAACATGATGTTTTCCTGTTTCTTCGGCGTGGGTTTTATTGTCGTACGCTATCGTAAGACCGGGTTCCTGAAACGGCTCAATGCGACGCCGCTTCGCGCCGTGGAGTTTCTCTCCGCGCAGATCGCTTCACGGCTGCTGATTACCGTCACTTCGATGTCGCTGGTCTTTGCCGGAATGAGCACGTTGCTCGACATACGTATGGAAGGCAGCTATTTGCTGCTGTTCGTGGTTGCCGCGCTGGGTGCTATTTCGATGATCGCACTGGCGCTGGTGGTCATATCGCGTGTCAACAGCGAGGAGCTGGCAAGTGGGCTGTTGAATTTCCTCGGCTGGCCGATGATGCTGTTGTCGGGAGTTTGGTTTTCCATGGAAGGCAGCAATCAGGTTTTGCAGGCCGCATCACAGATTCTGCCGTTGACCCACATCCTGGAGGCGGCCCGTGCAATCATGATCGACGGCTCGGGGTGGGCCCACGTCGCATCGAATCTGATCGTTCTCTCCGCCATGGGGGTCATCTGCCTAATTGCCGGTGCGTACTTGTTTCAGTGGCGGTCCGAGGCGTGATCGGATCTCGTCCTCCCTGACCGCGCCCGCACGCTGTGAGCGCGACGAAAGGCGCGGGTGCCAGGTTTCTCTGGTACAGTTCGCGCATGGCTGTTTCAATCTGCCGTGAGCCGCAATCACCCAAGGCGACTCGAGAACGATGTGCAAAAGCCGCGTAAGGTGCGCCCGATGTCCCGTCGGCGACTGATTGGATCGCTTGCCATGCTGGCGCTGGTCGCGCAATCGTCGCTGGGTGCGCCCGCGACCGTCATTGCGGAGCCCGCTGCCGCCGGCGGTGAGACCGCCTTTGACGCGCCTCGACGCTCGCAGGATCTGCAGGCCTGGGACGAGTTTCTGCTCGCCCTGATCAAGCAGACCATCGCCAATCTTCCGGTGGACGAAGCAACCCGCTTCGAACTGCTGGATATCGTGCTCGATGCGCGTTACGCGGCCACGTCTCTTGTGGAGAACACTCCGCAGGAATGGAACCGCGCGTTCCCCGGGCTTTTCATCCAGACCTGGGATCGACTCACGCCGATACTGGAACGATTCGGGGATCAGACCGAGTCCGTCTCTCCGTTCCAGTTCATGCTGAGCGCCGGGGACATGCTGGAAGCCATGGAGCAGACGGCGCGAAATTTCGGTATCGATCTGTCGGAGGTCATGCGCCGCCTGGTGACGATGTACCGGGGGGGCGGAACGCAAGCCCCGGACCCATCCCCCGGGGTCGATCCGGAATTGCGGGAAATGTTCGGTTTCGGTCCGCCGTTACCGCCCCCGGTGATACGGCGTCCGCCCAAGCCCTTCGATCGCCCGGACAAGCGCTCGGGATTTTTCCTCCCGCGGGCATGGGCCGCGTCCGGCGGGCCTGCGTTATCGCGTCTCAGGGGTTGGGCGCCCAGTCGCCGGGACCTGCACGAATACCTGCCGTTGGCAAGGGATCTGCTCACGGATACGGCGCAACAGCAGTTAAGAAAGTCCGACCTATCGCGCGAATTCCATGACCTCTATCGCCATCTGGTGTTGGCGGTCGCCTGGCAGGAGACCTGTTGGCGTCAGTTCGTCAAAGTGGGCAACGGCATCAGACCGATACGCTCCGAGCGCGGTGCGGTCGGCTTGATGCAGGTAGTGCCGGCCGTCTGGCGGGGTTTCTACGACGTCAAGGGGCTGACCTTCGATATTTTCTACAACGCCCGGGCCGGCGGCGAAATCCTGTTTCACTATCTGAAAAACCACGCCATCGCGAAGCGGGAGCACCAGGCCACCGGTAAGGTCGATGACCTCGCGCGCGCCGCCTACGCCGCATACAATGGGGGCCCACGGCACCTGCGGCGCTACCGACAGAAATCGACCCCCCACAGACTGCGTGCCATCGACCAGGCCTTCTACCGCAAATTCCGTCTCACGAAAAAAGGCGAGGAACTGGCAGTGGCGCAATGCTACGCCGGATAACTTGCCGCAGGCGTGGGCTCGCGCCCGTCATCACGCCGGCAGGACTCAAGTCCTGCGCGGGGGGTGCCGATAACTCCGGGTATGCGGCTTTCCGCGCGACTGGCGAACCTAGAATTTACTTCTATACTTCATAAAACGCCCCCATAAATCATAGAATTGTGGGACTTTTCTAAGCGGTCACTGTAAACGCGATCGGTGGCTTGGGAAAAGAAAAGCCGAAACTGGAAAAGAGACTGAGACTATGCAAGCGCCGCCTGTCCCCGCCGATGAGGAGCAACGCCTGCGCGCCCTGCGGGCCTTGGGGATCGTCGACACCGCGTCCGAGGAACGCTACGACCGCATCACCCGCCTGGCGCAGCGCCTGTTTCAGGTGCCGATCGCGGTCATCAGCCTGGTCGACGCCGATCGCCAGTGGTTCAAGTCGCGGCAGGGGCTGGATGCCGAACAGACAGCCCGCGAAATATCTTTCTGCGGGCACGCGATCCTGGGCAGGAACGCTTTCATAGTCGAAGACGCCAGCAAGGACGCACGTTTTTTCGACAACCCCCTGGTCACCGCATCGCCGCGGATCCGTTTTTACGCCGGCTACCCGTTGCTATCGGAGGACGGCTACAACCTGGGTACGTTGTGCTTGATCGATCACGTGCCGCGCGCCCTGGATACGGACGAGCAGACTCTGCTGCGGGACCTGGCCGCGATGGTGCAGAGCGAGTTCGCGGCTTTGAAGCTGGCCACCACCGACCCGCTGACGGGTCTATCGAACCGGCGCGGATTTCAAGAGCTTTCAGAGCACGCGCTGGCGTTGTGCGCGCGCATGTACTCGCCCTGCGCGCTGCTGTTCATCGATCTGGACAAGTTCAAGCGCATCAACGACGAGTTCGGACACGCGGAAGGCGACCGCGCGCTGATAGAGACCGGACAATTGCTGCGCGACACGTTTCGCCAATCCGACGTCGTTGCCCGCTTGGGCGGCGACGAATTCTGCGTATTGATCACCGCGGCGGATCAGCGACGCGTCAACCAGGCCGTCGCCCGCCTGGCAGCGCGCTTGCGCGCGCGCAACCGCAAGCCCGGGCAGCGTTACGAGCTTTCGTTCAGCGTCGGTGCCTGCCGCTGGGATCCGCAACGGCACCAATCCATCAGCGATCTCCTGCGCGACGCCGACGAACGCATGTACGGGGACAAGCGGCGAAAACAAGCCGCCGCCGAAGCCCAGGGAGCGCCGCCCCTGGTGCGGGAACCGCAGTCCATTCAAGACGGAATCGCGGCGCTGTCTTCCGTCTGACGCTCGAACCTTCTCCGCGATTTCGTGGTCTATACACTTCGACTACGACAATCCGTAGCGAAGCATGTCTGCGAACAGCAAACGACGATACCTGATCATCGGCGCGGCCGGGCTCCTGCTCGGCGGGCGGGCAACCGCCGGTCTCCTGCTGCAGCCGACGCCGCGCCAGACGGCGGGCCCTTTTTATCCGAACGAGCCGCCCCTAGACGACGATAACGATCTGACCCGGGTTGCAGGGCGAAGTGGCGTGGCGCGGGGACGCATCGCCGACGTTACCGGTCGCGTCCTGGATCAAAACGGCAGGGCGCTGGACAATGTCCGCGTAGAGATCTGGCAATGCGACGCCAACGGGCGCTATCACCATCCGCGGGATCGGGGCCGGGACATGGACGAGAACTTTCAGGGCTTCGGACATACGTACACCGACGCGCAGGGGGACTACCGTTTTCGCACCATACGTCCGGTGCCCTATCCCGGACGAACGCCGCACATTCACATGGCGATATTCCCGAGGCACGCGGAGCCCTTCACCACCCAGCTCTACGTGGCGGGTGAACCCCGCAATGCCGGCGATTTTGTCTTCAACCGCATAGCCGCGGAACGCCGGCACAGGGTGTTGTCGGAGTTCGTGCCCAGCGGCCGCGGCGATGCGGTACTGCGCGCGTGGTACGACGTTGTCCTAGCGGGTGCGCAGGCCGCGCCCGGCGCCTGAGCGGCTCCGTAAAGCGGGTTCGGAATCGGTGACGCCGACCCCCGGATTGGGTCAACGGTTCGGCGTAAACAGGATCTTGCCGCTGCGGCGTTCGCGCTCCGCGTGCGTGAGCGCCCTTTCAACATCCGTGAGATCGTAGGTCGCCTCCACCGGAGCGCGGACGATGCCCTCGGCGATGAGCTGCGCTACCTCGGCGTAGACTTTTTCGATATCTTCGCGGGGGCTTCGAAATAATCGTCGAACCAGCCAGAACCCCTTGAGGCTGATGTCGTGGAGGATGGCGTGATGCGGCGTGATCATGCACGGTTCGCCGCTGAGAAAGCCGTAATTCACCACCGTACCGCCGTCCGACAGGCAGTCGGCAAGGGCGAGACAGGCGCCGCCGCCGGCGGCGTCGAGGCCAAGGCGCACGGGAGCGCTTCCGATCTCTTTGCGCACACGCCTGCCGAGGTCGTCGCCTTCCAGCACCACCAGGTCGGCGCCCGCCGCCGTCAGCGGCTCGACCAGGCTGGCGCGGCGCACCACATTGATCGTGTGCAGGCCGCGGGACTTCGCCAATCGAATCACATGGTATCCGACCGCGGAGTTCGCGGCGTTCTGTATCACCCAATCGCCGCGTTCCAGGTCCGCGTAATCCCGCAGCATGAGCAGCGCAGTCGGCGGATTCGCCTTCATCATCGCCGCCTGCAGCACGTCGATGTTGTCGGGGATCCTGATCGCCTGGGTGGCGTCGATGCGGACCCGTTCCGCCCAGTTTGCGCGGTCGAGGATCATGACGCGGTCGCCCGTCGCCAATTCGGTAACGGCGTCTCCCGTGGATTCGACGTGGCCGGTGCCCTCGATGCCCACCCTTGCGGGGAGTTCCGCGGGTCCCGGGTAGCGCCCCTCGATGATGAGCAGATCCGCAGGGTTGATGGCGCTCGCGTCCAAGGCGACGACGACCTCTCTCGGACCGGGTGGGCCGATGTCGCCGGCGTCGACGCAGCGGCACACTTCGTGGGGTACGCCGTGCCGTACGAATTCAATGGCTTTCACGATCGATTTCCTCCAGTTGCGTATGCTGTGTCGAACGGGTGCAGCGCCAGGCCGGCGGCGCAACAAGACAGCCCGCGGTCAAACTACGGTAATGCAGAGTACTCCAATGCCGTCGATACCGCCCTCCAGGAGATCGCCGCGTTGAACCTCCGCCACTCCCGCGGGGGTGCCGGTGTAAATCAAGTCCCCCGGCGCCAGGGTGAACATCTCGGAAAGGTGAGCGATGATCTCCGGGACGCGCCAGATCATTTGATCGAGGTCTCCCTGCTGTCGCACTTCGCCATTGACTTTGAGCCATATGGCACCGGTATGCGGGTGTCCTATGCGATCCGCGGGGACGATATCCGAGCACGGCGCGGCGCGTTCAAACGCCTTGCCGATCTCCCACGGGCGCCCCATCTTTTTCATCCGGCCCTGCAGATCCCTGCGGGTCATATCCAGCCCCACCGCGTATCCGTATACCCAGTCCAAGGATTCGGTGTCGCGGAGGCCACTTCCGCCTCGACCCAGCGCGACGACCAATTCGATTTCGTGCTGAACATTGCGGCTCCTGGCGGGATAGGGAAAATTACCGCCGTTCGCGACCACGCTGTCCGGGTTTTTCTGGAAGAAAAACGGCGGCTCGCGATCCGGATCGTGTCCCATCTCGCGCGCATGCGCCGCGTAATTCCGGCCCACGCAATAGATGCGATGTATCGGAAATACCGCCGATAAGCCGCGCACGGCGACGCTGGGAACGGGTGGTGGGGGGATGACGGTCTCCATGCTGGGTCTCCCTGAATCTCGGGCATCGACGAATTGCGAACATACCGCAACCGAAACCTGAAACCAAGAAATCCCGTGGGTTGCGGGTCCAGGTTTCGCCTGCACCGCCGCCGGCGCGGCGCAGACGCGCCGGCGGTTGCTTTCCTGCCTGCAACCACAGGAAAATCGGGAACAGCGGATCGGACCGAACGCCGATTGTCCCTGTACGGTGAATACATCATCAGCCGCTGAGGTTGCGGCAGGAGAGCGTTTCTTCTTCGCCGGTGGTCGCAAGTCGGTTCGGATCTTGGCACGAAACACGCGTTTCACCAGGGCAACGAAGAGCACAGCCTGCAATGACTAAGGAACCGAGTTTCACGATTGGTATCGAGGAAGAGTATTGGTTGATCGATCGCGAAACCCGGGATCTGATCAAGGAAGCACCACCGACCATGTTGGCGGAGTGCGCCGACGAGATCGGACAACAGGTCATGCCCGAGTTTCTGCAGTCGCAGATCGAGGTGGGGACGCGTGTCTGCAACACCCTGCAGGAGGCGCGGGCGGACGTCGCGCGTCTGCGGGGATGTGTGTCGCGGGTCGCAGCCAACCACGGTCTCGCCATGCTCGCTGCATCGACGCATCCGTTTGCGACCTGGGGCACTCAGAAACACACGGATAAGGAACGCTACGAAATCATCGCCCAGGACATGCAGGGTGTCGCGAGCCGGCTTCTGATCAGCGGCATGCACGTGCACGTCGGCATCGAGGACGATCCACTGCGCATCGACCTCATGGGGCAGGCGGTTTACATCTTGCCCCATCTGCTGGTGTTGAGCACGTCTTCTCCCTTTTGGGAGGGCCAGAACACCGGTCTCAAGTCCTATCGCGTAGCGGTGTGGAACACCATTCCGCGCACCGGCCTGCCGGAACGCTTCGACAGTTTCACGGATTTTCAACGGCATGTGGACGTCCTCGTTCGTTCCGGGGTGATCGAGGATCGGACCAAGGTATGGTGGGATATCCGGCCGAGCGTCCGCTTTCCTACGTTGGAAATGCGGATCACCGACGTCTGCACCCGCATCGAGGACGCCGTGTGCATCGCCGCGCTCTACCGCTGCTGGTTGCGCATGCTCTATCGACTGCGTCTGGAAAATCAGCGCTGGCGCAGTTACGCCAACATGCTCATCAACGAGAACCGCTGGCGCGCCGAGCGCTACGGTTTTGAGGAGGGACTCATCGATTTCGGCCGCGGTGTAGTAGTGCCGTATCAGGAACTGCTCGAGGAGATGCTGAATCTGATCAAGGAAGACGCGGTCCATTTCGATTGTGTCGAGGAAGTGGAGCACGCGCGGCGGATCCTGGGGCGCGGCACCAGCGCGCACCGGCAGCTAAAGACCTACCAGGACACCATGGACGCCGGCGCAAGCCACGGTGAGGCGCTGGTCGCGGTGGTGGATATGCTGGTAGAGGAGACGCTGCAGGGCATCGAAGTCCGCTAGCCGGGCTCCCCGCGGCAAAGAACCGGGGCGTTCGGGCGAATCGGGTCTTTGGGATCTGAGTTCGAACTGCATCGAGGCGGCATCTCCGAGACACGCCGTGGATATCTCCGGGAGGGGGGCGCCCGCGTCAGGACTGTTGATCGGGGATGACCGCGCCGCGGGAGCGCTTTACCTGGCCTCGGCGCCGTTTTTCGTCCAGCCGGCGCCGCTTTGCTGCGGGTGAAGGCCGGGTCTGGCGACGCGGCTTGGGGACCTTGGCGGCCCTTTGGATCCAGTGCACCAAACGCTGTAACGCGTCCTGCCGGTTGCGTTCCTGCGTCCGGTAGCGGTGCGCGTCGACGACCAATATCCCCTCACGGGATACGCGCTTGCCTGCGAGGCGGATGAGCCGCGCCCGTACGGCTTCGGGTAAGGAAGGCGAACGGGCTACGTCGAAGCGCAGTTGCACGGCCGTCGCCACCTTGTTCAACTTTTGCCCGCCGGGCCCCGACGCGCGTACGAATTGCAGCTCAATCTCGCGATCGTCGATGCGGATGTGTTTGGTTACTTCGATCATGAACCTTCGCCGTTGAACGCTTCCTTATCCGGCGGCGGGATGTCTCTATCGCGTGGTTTACGGGAGCACTCTCGTTCAGGCTCCGTAGAGATACAATACATAGGCGTTGAACAGATAAACCGTGAACAAAAAGATGCTGGCCCATCCTACGGTCTTCAATACACGTTTTTTAGCTCGGTACAGCAGCGCTACGATCGCGACCCCGGTCATCATCATGGCCGACATTGCAGAGGCGGCGTGCGTCACCGACACATGCGCCAACAGCGACCCCGGCAGATAGAGTGCGTCGTCCACCGCCAGAATA
This sequence comes from uncultured Gammaproteobacteria bacterium, assembly GCA_947258495.1. GTDB lineage: Bacteria > Pseudomonadota > Gammaproteobacteria > Arenicellales > JAANXG01 > CALZGZ01. Next base: position 17,131 of record CAMYIN010000103.1, on the reverse strand, counting down.
AGGATGTTGAACAAGTTGCTTCCGAACAGATTGGCGATCGCCATATCTAACGCATTGATACGCAGTGCCGAGATCGTGACCACCAACTCGGGTACCGATGTGACGAACGCAACCAGCAGTGTGCCGACGAAACTTTCGTACCATCCCATCTGCAGTGCGAGGTCTTTGGCGACGAAGGGCAGCCAGCTTCCGGCGGCGACCACGACCAGCGCGGTAACGGCATAGCGCAGCAGCAGACTTCTCAAGGTGTACTGAGGAAATCGATCGACTTCCGCTTCCACGAAGGCTTCCAGTTGCTTTTTTTCGTAACGAAACACAGTGCTCATCGCCACGACATAGAGCATGACGATGATGGGGCTGTAGACGCCGATGTGGCCGATCGTCATAGAGAAGCCGCTCGAGGCGAGGAATATGTTGAATCCGGCAAAGCCGATCAACATGATGCCAAAGCCTGCCGAAAGGATATGTCCCTGGCTGGCGCGCGTGTACACCGACTCCTCCCGGTGCAGAAAATCGAGAAACACGATGACGAGGAGATTGAACACGCAGCTGCCCAGGACATCGCCCACGGCGATTTCGGGCGTATCGGCGACCGTGACCGAACTCACGCCGGTGACGAGTTCGGGCAGCGAGGTGACCGTCGCCAGCAACAACAGGCCCACCCAGGTACCGCCGAATCCGGTCTTGTCGGCAATGGCGTCGCCGTAGAGCGACAGCTTGATGCCGGCGACCCCGATCGCTGCCAGGCAGGCGAGAAACTGAAGCCAGATCACGCGCTGTCGCCGCCCCTGTGGAGGCAAGCTCCGTTCGCCACCGCGAATCGCGGGTGTTTCTCACGCACCGTCAAAAAACTCTTTTTATTCAGCTAGTTATATTATTTTCACCGGGTGAAAAAAATATTCCGTAGAGATGTTGCAGTGCAACAATTGATGTGTTATGCTGCAGCGCAACATAGTAAACCCTTAACATCTCAGGAGCAAAACCATGGCAAAGATCGACGTGACCAAACAGGCCGAACAGGCGCTGGGCGTATACAAGCAACTCAACCAGCTGTCGCTGACGAACGTGGAGCGGCTGGTGGACGTCAACCTCGACAATCTGCGCAAGTACGCGGATATCGTGATCAGCAGCTGGAAAGACGCGCTGGAAATCACGGATATTGAAAGCGGCCAGAAGTATTTGGCGAAGCAGAGCAAGCTGGCGCAGGACGTGGTGAAGAATTTCGCAGATGACGCCAAGGTCGTGGCGGAAATCGGACAGGAGTATGCCAACGAAGTGCAGAAAGTGGTTGCCGACAACGTCGCGAGCGTAACCAAGAAAAAGGCCGCCTAACGAGGCCGGTTGGAATCGAATCAGAGGTCCCCTTCAGGGGGGCCTCTGTATCCATACTTGCGTGTCGCCGGTCCCGCGGCGGGTGCCGCCACTCGTAAATCATATCAGAACGAAATCGATGCCTCTTACGCTGCAATATAAGCTCGTACTCACGCTGTTGCTGTTTATGTTCAGCAACACGCCGGTTTGGGCCTGAAGCTTGCCTTAGTGGTTTTTCCGGGCTTCGGCTGCAACACTCGTCAAATAGATCTCTTTCGCAAACCTGTATATCCGGCCTGGTCGGCCGGTGCCCGAACTCCGGTTTGTAAAGCGCTGCACCCGCCAACGGCCGACGGCCGATTCCGTTGCGACTACGCATTCCGCATTCGAATCGTCGATCCCGCGGCCTGGTTACGACTGTTAGTCTTCCTCCACCTCGACGGGGAAGCGTGAACGGTAGGCGATCCGTTCCCACCAGCTGACTCGATGCAAGCTGGGATCGCCGGGGCTGAGGATACGCTGCTTGCCGCGCCGAGTACGTACCACGACGCTGCCTTCCGGCGTCTGTCTCACGACCCGCCAGAATTTCTTGATGGTATAGGTGTAGTAATCACCGTGTGCGCTGGGGCTGATGCTTTCCGCCCGCCCGCCGGGGCGGCTGCTGTGCTTGGTAACCTGATATACCACCGGATCACCCGGATTGTAGGTCTTGCAACCGATGTTCATCCTCCGTCGCTGAGTATATTCGCGGCATTGTCGTAACTCACCTGCCGTCATACACCAACTGTCGTAAGATGTCCAGGCTGATAGAACGCAAGTCTAGCAGCCTGCGTTACACCAGGTCGGAATGCCAAGATTTCCTCGAAGCACTTGTCCGGGTACGCGGATTGCTTTATACAACGGCTTCGAAAACATTCGGTGTACAAGAATGATCAGCGGCGGTTATCTGGCCCGAATCTTCAGCAGTTCACCCGTGCGACCCATACAACAGCATATGGAGAAGGTCGTGGCCTGCGTGTCCAAATTGCAGCCTTTTTTCGCAGCGGCGATCGCAGGAGATTGGGTTCAAGCGGCCGAAATCCAGCAGGCCATCGGGGCGCTGGAAAACGAAGCCGACGATATCAAGCGCGACATACGCCTCCATTTGCCCAAAGGGATCTTCATGCCGGTGTCCCGCATCGATCTTTTGGAGATGCTGCGTATTCAAGACATGGTCGCCAACAAGGCCAAGGACGTAGCGGGACTCATGCTTGGACGCAAGATGGAGATTCCGGGCGAAATTTCGCAAGCGTTGACGGAATTCGTAGATCGCTCAGTGGAAGCGGCCAACCAGGCCCACAGCGCCATCAACGAGCTGGACGAACTGTTCGAAACCGGATTTCGCGGTGCCGAGGTCGAGTTGGTGGAGTCGATGATAAAAAGGCTGGACGCGATCGAGAAGCAGAACGACGATCAACAGGTCCGATTGCGTGCCAGCTTGTTCCAGCTCGAGGACACGTTGAATCCCGTCAAGGTCGTATTCCTCTATAAAGTCATCGACTGGATCGGGGAAATCGCGGACCTTTCGCAGCGCGTGGGCAGTCGGCTCGAATACCTGCTGGCCCGCTGATCGGCCGCGCATCCAACTTTTGGAATTCTCCACGACATATCTTGTTCTGGCCGCCGTCTTCGGCCTGTTCATGGCCTGGGGGATCGGCGCCAACGACGTCGCCAACGCCATGGCTACGTCGGTCGGTTCCCGCGCTCTAACCATAAAACAGGCGGTGCTGATTGCAGCGGTGTTCGAATTTCTCGGCGCATTTCTTGCCGGCGGCGAAGTCACCGCGACCATACGCAAAGGCATCATAGACGTTTCCACGGTCGCGGATACGCCGGAATACCTCGTCATCGGCATGCTCGCCTCACTGTTGGCGGCGGGCATCTGGTTGCTGGTCGCGTCCACATTCGGCTGGCCGGTGTCCACGACCCACTCCATCATCGGCGCAATCGTGGGTTTTGCGCTTGCCGGGATCGGTATGGAAGCGGTTCACTGGGATGGGTTGTTGTCTATCGTGGGCAGCTGGGTGGTGTCGCCGTTGCTAGCCGGCACGATTGCATTTTTCCTGTTTTTGAGCGTGCAGAAACTGATTCTCGGAACGGAAGATCCGTTCAACAACGCCAAGCGTTACGTGCCGATGTACATATTCCTGGTGGGGTTCGTGATATCGCTGGTGACCCTCCTCAAAGGCCTGAAGCACGTCGGCATAGGGCTCACCACAGGGCAGAGTTACGGGTTTGCGCTGCTCACCGGCCTGATTTTGATGGGCATTGGTAAGATCTTTATCAACCGCGTGCGCAAGGATCCGACGCTCGACAAGGAGTTTCATTTTGCAAACGTCGAAAAGATCTTCGGCATCCTCATGATCTTCACCGCCTGCTCCATGGCGTTTGCCCACGGATCCAACGACGTGGCCAATGCAGTAGGTCCGGTGGCGGCCATCGTCGGCGTGGTGCAAAGTGGCGGTGAAGTCGGGCAGAGATCGCCTTTGTCAATGTGGGTTCTGTTGCTGGGTGGAATAGGCATCGTTCTTGGCCTGTTGATGTACGGCGCCCGGGTGATCGCCACGGTGGGAAAGAACATCACGGAGCTTACGCCGAGCCGTGGTTTTGCCGCGGAACTGGCGGCGGCAACCACGGTGGTCATGGCCTCCGGGACGGGTCTGCCCATCTCCACGACGCACACCTTGGTCGGAGCAGTGCTCGGAGTCGGCATGGCCCGCGGCATCGGCGCCCTCAACCTCGCCGTGGTGCGTAATATCCTCATGTCCTGGATCGTGACCCTGCCCGCGGGCGCCATTCTGGCGGTCCTGTTCTTTTATCTCTTCAAGTTGATACTGGTTTAGTTTCACGCGCCACACGGGACACCGGAAAAGCGAAAGCACGCGGCAAATGCGGCGAGATCGCGTGCGCGGATTGCTTGTGGATCATGCGGTTCGTGTCAACCGCCACACCGGTTTCAGCGTTGTAACGATGAGGCTTGGCGAAAGGAGCGGACCGCGTATGCGAAATCTCTGGAAACCCATCGGTATGATCGTAGTGGCGGCGATCGTGGGCACCAATACGGCTATGGCGGGGGGGGGTTACGGCGGTCACGCCCGCGGCCACCTCGGTTACGAGCGCCACGGTCTCACGCACTACGGTCCTAAGCACCACGGTATCAAGCGTTACGGCCGTCGTCACAGGCACAGTCGCTACGGCCATCGTCACAGGCACAGTGACGGCGACGTCGGTTTGGCGTTGGGTTTCGGCCTGCTGTTCGGCACCTTGCTGGGACACGCGCTCCGCGAACCTCGCTACTACGAGCCCCCGCGGGGCTATCGTTACTACCGTCCGCCGCGCTATTACGGCGACCCCCGCTACGACTACGGCTACCGGCGACCACGGGTCATCCACCGAGAATATCGTACGGCGACGCCGTCGTACCGCGGCGGGGAATCATCGGGTCCTTGCCTGCAGCAACGGGAATATCAGGCCAAGATTATTGTCGGCGGTCGTGAAGTCGACGCCTACGGTACCGCGTGCCTGCAACCCGACGGCTCTTGGCGCCGAGGCGCCGCCACCCGGGTTCCGGATTATCAGTAGCCGATCGATCCCGGCGGACGCTGCGATCCTTAGTCCCGAAAGCGAACACCGGTAGGAGATACGGTCGCAGACCACCGAGGCTTTGGTCGGGCCGGATCGCCGGCGGACGAGCCCGGCGAAGGTCGGGCCAGCGTGCGCGCGGGCGTTAACGTCAGTTCAGGTCGATGGCGTGGATTTTCAAGTCTTCGATCGACAGGATCTCGAGCGCCCGTTCGTGGGTCGCGCGCAGCAGAACGCGCGGCGCGGAACCGGCATCCAGGGCTTCCTTCCAACGCGCGGCGCACAGGCACCACCGATCACCGGGCTTCAGACCGCGAAAGCCCAACTCCGGAACCGGTGTGCTCAGGTCATTGCCGCGGGACCGGCTGAAGTCCAGAAACTCCTCGGTCACCCGGGCGCATACGGTATGGGAACCCACGTCCTCCGCGCCCGTTTCGCAGCAGCCGCTGCGGGTAAAACCCGTGAGCGGTCTCGTGGAGCAGATCTCGAGGGGCTCACCGAGTACGTTCTTGGGCGGGTCATCCGATATCGTCGTCATGGTGTCTCCCGTGGTTCGATCATCGCTTAAGAGACAGACAATCGATTGAAAAGTTTGTATTCACCGGACCGCGATGGGCGAAGCGTCGCTCTGCCCGGTGAGCCGCGGTGTCGGGCGGAAGGTCGGGCACGGACGCAATTCCAGGGCGGTCGCGGTGGATGCGTCGGCGCCACACGCAGCAGGGCCCGGTTGTTTCGCGAGACTTCAGTCGTCGCCGTCGTCGTACTCGTCGGCGGACGTCGTGCCATAGCCGCCGGCCTCCGCGCCGTACGCTTCCTGCGCTTCCGCCGACACCCCGTAGCCTCCGGCCTCGGTCATCGCTTCCTCGCCGGGCAGGGCGCCGTAGCCGGGCGCGTCGGTATCGTCGGCCGCCGATCCGTAGCCGCCCGCCTCGGCCGGCGCCGTCGACATGGGTTCGAGGAGGCTTGGCGCCGAGCGGCGGGCGTGTTGGTGGTCGAGCGCAATGGCGCTTGCCGCCAGCGCCAGCGCCGCCATCATGAGCGCACGATTGCGGCGCATCAGCGCTGTTTCTCCTCCGGCGGATCCAGGCCCATGCGCCTGCGCAGGCGCACGCCGACGACGCTGCCGCCGAAGCCCGCCACCAGCCACAGCCAGCCGTGCAGGCTCCCCGAGCCGATGCCGGCGAGGAGTGCGCCGATATTGCAACCGAACGCGAGTCGTGCGCCGTAGCCGAGCAGCAAGCCGCCGATGACGGACGCCGCCAGTTCGTGGCCGCGCACGGGTTTCTCGGGGGCGAACCTTCCCGCCAGTGCGGCGGCCAGCACCGCGCCGAGCACGATGCCGAAATCCATCACCGAGGTATCGTCGGCGAGTACGCTGCGGGACAGCGCCAGCGCCGGGTAGCCGGAGCTCCAGTAGGGCCAGGCGGCGGGATCGCCGCCCATCGCCGCCCAGATCTTGGCGCCCCACAATCCGAAGGCGAAGGTGATCGACCAGGGATGCCCCGCAATCAGGAGCGTAAGCAACCCCAAAGCAGTCAGGCCGATCACGCCCCACATCAGCGGCCAGGGACCCGCAATCAGACGGTCGGCGAACGCGCCGCGGGCGGGCGCGGCGTGATAGAGCGATGACACCTCGCCGTGCCGGCGTCGCTCGACATACCACACCGGCAGATAGAGCGCGGCGAGCACCGTCGCCTGCGCCGCGAGCGCCGGTCCCCAGCCGAATTCCGCGATCAGCGAAATCGTGCCCATATCCGGCAACGCCAACCACCAGTGCAGGTGCGCCGAGCCCAGGGTTGCGCCGGCAATGAAAAACGCGAGAGTGACGAGCATTCGCACCTGGCCTCCGCCGACGGAAAACAGCGTACCCGAACCGCATCCGCCGCCTAGCTGCATGCCGATTCCGAACAGGAACGCGCCGACGAGCACCGAAATGCCGACCGGCGCCAGCGCGGCGACGACACGGATGTCGGAAAAATACTGCCCCATGAGCGGAAAAAACAGGGCCGAGGTCAGAGCGAGCAAGCAGATCTGCGCGCGCACGCCGGAACCACGGCGATCGCGGATCCAGCGCCGCCAGCCGCCGGCAAAACCAAACGTCGCGTGCAGCAGCGTTATGCCGAGGCCGGCACCAATCAGAAACAACAACGCCTGGCGGAGCTGAAACGCGTGCTGCAGGAAGAGGCTCGCGGCCATCAGCACCAGAATCGTGGTTAAGGCGATCGGCTTGTCGGATGCAGTGGCGGCGTTTTGCATGCGGGCGCGTGCTATTGAGTGCCGGCGGATACCGTGTATCCGCACGGGTGTTGTGGTTGTCGGAGTGGTCGGGGGCGCACGTTCTGTCGGCATACCCCGGCCATCCGCGTCAAACGCGCCAGTGTCCCCGTCCCCGGATTCATTGCGTTTGCGCCGGTGGGTTCGACGGCCCCGTAGGTCTCACTTGTGCTCGGCATCCGATCTTGTATCTGCGGGTTGACCCGGGCGATGATAGGTCCCGGCCTTCACGCCACCTAAACACTGTTTTGTATAGGCTCATCAATAATTAGTATCATCGGCACAGTGGAGGAGGATCAGCTTGAGTCAGTCTAGCAGAACCACAATTCCGTACGATGGCCGCCCGGTGTACCGGTGGCAAGTCGACCGCCACCGGCGCGGCGATCGGCGGGAACACCCACGCGGGCGGGATCTGTGCTTCGCACGCCGGCGCGCCCCGTCTTCCTATTTGTCGCGGTCTTGAGCGTCTGCGACCAACCGCTATGCGCGTCTATACCTTGAAGCGGGAGCAAGTGGTTCCTCGACCACTGGAAAATGTCTTTCCGTTTTTTACCAAGGCCGAAAACCTTGCCCTCATTACGCCGCCGTCGCTCGGCTTTCGTGTGCTCACCCCCAGCCCCGTGGCTATGGACAGGGGCCGCATCATCGACTACACCATCAAACTGCTCGGCGTGGAGGTGCGCTGGCGCAGCATGATCACCACCTTCGAGCCGCCCCTTCGTTTCGTGGACGAGCAGATCATGGGCCCGTACTCCTTCTGGCATCACACGCACACCTTTGAAACACGCGGCGCCGATACGTTGGTATGTGATGAAGTGCGTTACGCCCTGCCGCTGCCCATGCCGGGTATTCCTCGTGACCTGCTGCAGCGCATGTACGTGCGGCCGAATCTCGAATACATCTTCGACTACCGCCGCGACGTCATTGCAAAAATGTTCGGATCGGTTGTGCAGGAGACCTCACCAGACCCACCGTCGCCCGAGGCGGGAGCAGAGGAGGTCCTGGTATGAGGGTCGCCGTTCTCGGCGGCACCGGATTCGTCGGCGGTTACATCGTCGAGAAGCTGCTCGAGCACGGCCACGAGCCCGTGCTGCTGGTACGACGGGGCAGTGAAGACCGGGTCGCGCAACCGGAACGCTGCTGGTTGGCGCCGGGAGACGTAGGCGATGATGACGCAGTACGCGACGCGTTGAAAGACAGCGATGCCGTGATCTACAACATCGGCATCATTCGCGAGTTCCCCCAGGACGGCGTTACCTTTCAGGCGCTGCACGTCGACGGCGCCAGGCACACCATGGACATCGCCGAGGCGGAAGGCGTGAAGCGGTTTCTGCTGATGAGCGCGAACGCCGTGAGCGCGGATGGGACGGGTTACCAGCGCACAAAATATATGGCGGAAGAGGCCCTGCGCGCCACAAACCTCGAGTGGACGGTGTTTCGCCCGTCGCTGATCTTCGGCGACCCCCGCGGCAGATCCGAGTTCGCGAAACAGCTCTACCGGGACGTAATCCGTTCGCCCCTGCCGGCGCCGCTGTTTTACGAGGGCTTGTTGCCGGTCAACGCCGGCAGCTTTCGCATGTCGCCGATTCACGTCCAGGACCTCGCCAGCGTCGTCGTCAAGTCCTTGACCGCGGCGGACGCGGTGGGCCGGACTTATCCGCTCTGTGGACCGCGAACCGTCGAATGGCGTGAGATCATCCGCATCATCGCCGGTGCCGCCGGCCTCACCAAGCCGATGGTGCCCGTGCCGGTATGGGCGGTGCATGTGGTGGCCACGTTCTTCGATCAGTTCGCGTTTTTCCCGGTCACCCGCGATCAGCTCGCTATGCTGCTCCAGGGCAACACCTGCGATTCCACCGAGGTCTTCGAGGCCTTCGGTATCGAGGCCCCGGTCGCATTCGACGAAGACGCACTCCAATACGTGACCTTGTAATCGAGAATAGACCGCGTTTTCGCTATCGATCTGTGCGCGCCCGAGACGAATTCCGTGTGCTCGCATTCATTGCTCGTCGGCGAGCATCCGCAAGGCGCGAAACAATCCGTTGCTCATGTCCGCAAAGGCCTCGTAGTTGAGCTTGTCCGGCGTGTCCGCATCGCTGTGGTAGTGGGGATAGCGGTAAAAGGCCGTGTCGGTGAGCATGAGGGCGTCGTAGCCCTGTTTCCAGAACGACCGGTGGTCGCTCCACGCCACCCCCGGTACGGCGGCGAAGGTCGATGCGTACTCCAACGGAAAATCCGAAGCGGCGCGGAACGCGCGAGCGAGTTTGCGCAGGGCCCGGCGGGAACTGAAGTTGCTCACCAGGGCGATGAAGTTGCCGCGGTCGGGGTAGAAGAACCTGAACAGCGGAGGGTAAGTTTGTGAGCCCGGTGCGTCGGAATAGCTGCCGACGGTCTCCAGCGACACCATCAGGCGGATATTGTCGCCGCGCTCCCGCGCGGCACGGGCGTATACCGCGCTGCCCTGACGCTCGGTGGTGAAAAAGGGCGGTTCCTCGTTGGTGAACGCGACGAAGCGCACACTGCGCACTGGTGTAACCGCGGAAAACAATCGCGACAATTCCAGCAATGCGGCGACGCCGCTGCCGTTGTCGTTGGCGCCCGGGCTGCCGTAGACACTGTCGTAATGGGCACCGATGAGGATCAGTTCGCGCGCACGTCGTGATCCTCGTCGCGTCACCTCGAGATTGACGCTGTGCACGCCGTCCACTGTGTACGCCTGCGGCACCACCGGGTATCCCTGCTCGCGCCAGATTCGCTCGATGTAGGCGGCGGCCGCATTCAGCGCCTGGGGACGAAACACGTTGCGCTCGCCGATGGTCTCGGCCAGCTGGCGGACGTGGGCACGGAGCCGGTCCGGCGTGATGTCAGCGGGACCGGAGCTCGATCCGGCTCCCGCACTCACGGACGTTGTTGCGGTCATAATGCAGACAATCAGGCGTTTCCGGAGATTGCGGCTTGCGGTGCACGGGGCCAAAATACAAGATACGCGGTGAAAGCAATATTGTAAGCTTCAAGAGCCCTTTCGAACATCGCGGCGAAGGGCGAACCGCGCGCAGGGAGGTCCGGAACCCGCGCGCAGTTTATGCGTAATCTAGACGCGCCGGCATTACGAAATCATGGTGGAACTCAGCGACGAAAACACGAATATTACCGCAGCGCTCATCCTCATCGGCAACGAGTTGTTGTCCGGGCGCACCCAGGATGCCAATCTCAGCCACCTGGCGCGGCGCCTCAACGAGGTCGGTATCGGCCTGGTGGAGGCTCGCGTGATTGCCGACGTCGAAGACACCATCGTCGCCACGGTCAACGAATTGCGAGCGCAGGTGGACTACGTTTTCACCACCGGCGGCATCGGACCCACCCACGACGACATTACTGCCGAGTCCATCGCCAAGGCGTTCGGGGTGTCGTTGATTCAGCACCCCGAGGCGCGACGGAGGCTCATCGAGTACTTCGAAACCCGCGGTGTGGAGATCAACGAGGCGCGATTGCGCATGGCCAACACCCCCCAGGGCGCGGAGTTGATTGCCAATCAGATCTCCGTTGCACCGGGCTTCTACATCGACAACGTTTTCGTCATGGCGGGCGTTCCCAAGGTGATGCGGGTAATGTTGGAAGAAGTGCTACCGCGGTTGAAGCGGGGCCGTCCGATCGACAACGTCACCGTAGTGTGCGATTTACCCGAAGGGACCGTGGCGGCCGGTCTACGGGATATTCAATCCAGAAATCCGGAACTGTCGATCGGAAGCTATCCGGGAAAATCGCAGAACGGATACCGGGTGTCCCTGGTGGTGCGCGGCACCGCGGGGGAACAGGTGAATCAGGCCGCCCGCGATATCGAATCCCTGGTGGAGGAACTCGGAGGTCGCGTGGAGCGGGATTGACGCAGCACCTCCTGCAATAGAACTGAGGTATCGGTCATCAACCACGACAAGATATGAGGAAATCACATGGCTGAAAAGCGGATCATGACTTCCGAGTCGGTTACCGAGGGGCATCCTGACAAGATGTGCGATCAAATCAGCGACGCCATACTCGACGAGGCCTTGCGGCAGGACGTCAACAGTCGAGTGGCGGTGGAGTCCGCCGCTAAGAACGGGGGCGTCATGGTCTTCGGGGAAATGACCACCGAAGGTTGGGTTGACGTACCGCATATCACCCGCGACGTGATTCGACAGATCGGCTACACCGATTCGCATTATGGCATCGAATGGGAGACCTGTTCGGTATGGACGCAGATCACCGAGCAGTCGCCGGATATTTCGATCGGCGTCAGCGCCAACGCGGATCTGCACAAGGAGGAGGGTGCGGGCGATCAGGGGATGATGTTCGGTTTCGCCTGCAACGAGACCCCCGAGTTCATGCCGCTCCCCATCATGCTCGCGCACAAATTGTCACGACGACTTGCGCAGGCGAGAAAAGACCATGACATCCCCTGGCTGCGGCCGGACGGTAAATCGCAGGTGACCGTAGAGTATGACGAGGACGGAAGGCCACTGCGCGCGGATACGGTTTTGATCTCCACGCAACACGACGAGGGCGTCACCCACGACGAAATCCGGCGCGCGGTCATTGCCGACATCATCCAGCCCGTATGCCAAGACTGGCTCGACGAGGATACCCAGTTCTTCGTCAACCCTACGGGGTTTTTCGTCCGCGGGGGACCTTACGCGGACTCGGGGTGCACCGGTCGCAAGATCATCGTCGATACCTACGGTGGTGTGGGGCGGCACGGGGGCGGCTGTTTTTCCGGCAAAGACCCGACCAAGGTAGACCGCTCGGCCGCCTACGCCGCGCGTTACATCGCCAAGAATATCGTCGCCGCCGGACTGGCGCACAAATGCGAGATACAACTGGCTTACGCCATCGGCGTCGCCGATCCGGTATCCATCAACGTCGATTGCTTCGGCACCAACGGGGTTCCCGAGAGTTGGATCACTACGCTGGCACGCAAGCACTTCCCGCTGAAACCCGCGGAGATCCAGCGTGAGTTGAACCTGCGGCGTCCGATCTATCTCAAGACCGCGGCCTACGGGCATTTCGGGCGCGAGGACCCGGATTTCACCTGGGAGAAGACTGATCGGGTGGCACAGCTGAAAGACGAGGTGGGGATGATGAATCGAATGCAGGGCGTTTCCCGATAATAGGCATTACCGCCGTCGGGGCTGCGCGACGACTCCGCCTCCCTGGCGACAAACAAACCACAGGAGGAGCACCATGGCGAAGTACATGTTCATGGCGTCGTACACGACGCACGGCACGAAGGGATTAAAGAAAGACGGAGGCACGGGCCGCAAAGAGCAGATCGACAAGATGATTCGCGGATTGGGTGGTACGCTGGATTCTCTGTATTACGCATTCGGCGACCACGACGTCTTCGGCATCGTCGATCTGCCCGACCACGAGACCGCCACTGCGGTCAGCTTGACCGTCAACGCCACCGGCGCGGTGCAGGTGAAAACGGTGGTTCTGCTGACACCGGAACAAGTGGACGAGGCGGCGAGGAAGTCGGTGAGTTACCGGCCTCCGGGCGAATAGTCGTCGGCGATCCGGGCGCTAATCGAACGAACACATGCTGCGCATGATGACGGTGAATTCGTCGAACTCCGGCTCCAGGCCGCGCTGCTTCATATAGACGCGTTGAATGTCGTAGGCGTCCTGTTCCAGCGCCGCGGTGCAACGGACACGTTCGTTCTCTCCGGTTTGATACTGTATGAAGTGCACCAACTCGTGGACCAGCGCCGACTTGCCGTATTCCGATTTCGTATCGACATTGTTGCGCAGATACACGATCTTCCGATCGCTGTGGTAGATGGCGACGACGTCCGCCTTGACCTTGTTCAGGTCCTTGGCGGACAGGTGCTTAGGAATGTTGTCGTTGAACAGCGTGCTGACGAGCGCGTCGGGGCTGACTTTCACCACGCGCGGCAGGCCGGCCGTCGGGTCGTAATCGAAGGCCGAATTCTGGTTGATCCATAAGATCAGGCTGACGAGCAGTGCCTTCATGGTTCATGCGCTCTCTCCGCAACACGCGGGCCGTTTCTCCACGCGTGTAAGCGTTGCTACGTTTAGATTGCATCAACGTGTTATTCAGCAATTCCGCCCACCCTCATTTATAACTTTAGTCCAGATATCGGCATATGACCATGAAACTTGAGAAGAAATTGCGCCGCCGACAACGTGTCGCCGGCGGCGCGGAGCGAACGGCCGGGAGTTTCCGTGAGAACGGAATATAAGCATACACCGCAGGGCGGGAATTTCCGCCCCGTCCCTTGCGACCCCGCATTACAATCGAAACGTTATCGATTCACGGACGTATGTGGAGATAACCCTGCTGTTGCAGTTCCGCGATGCGGACCACCCCGCCCTGATCCACGCGCACGAAACCGGGAATCAGTTCATCCGTCTCCACGGCCTGTGCGCGCATGGTATTGCCGCAGGCATTGAATTGCACGCCTTCCTTCTGCAGCGACGACACACGCTGCTTGACCTTCTCTGTGGCTTGCATGTCGTGGAAGGCCTTCAAACCGGGACCGTGCACGACCAGAATGATCTCCACGTTATCGGGGCCACCGACTCCCTTGATGTGATTACGTATGTTATTCAGGGCGAACCCGACTTTGTTTTCATCCGCAACTGCGCTTCCAAAGGTCGATCGCAGGAGCATGTACTACTGGGTATCTACACGGTGTTACGGTCTCCCGCGAAGAATCATAGACTCAACTTTTTGCAGTCGATCTGGCCGCATACAACGCGCCGTTCCGGGTCGCGAGAAACGCGTCCAACGGGATGTCCTCCTGTTTGATCAAGCCCCTATCGGGAAGTTTGCCGGTCGCCACGAGTTCTACCACGGCGCATACCGACGCCGCCGTGGTCCAGGCGATCGCCCGCCAGCGCTGGTTCGCGATCGATTTGGGATAGTAAGCCCGCACAAATTCCTCCCGCAGCAGTCGACCGTCCCGGCGTCCTTCTGCGGCGGCGTGGATGTACACCACATCGTCGCTCACAGGCGGCTTGGCGTTGACGAGAATGTCGCCCGCGTCCTCGCGTCGGTGTTTCATGTGGAGTTCCTGAAAAAAGAAGCGCATGAGTTTGCAGTGTCCGGGGTAACGCAGGGTCTTGTAATTGAGTTCCTGCACCCGGCCCTCGTAGGTGTCGCACATCGTGCCCAAACCGCCGGACGTCGTGAACGCTTCCAGTTGTATGCCGTGAATGACGACGGTTTCCAGTTCGCCCATCGGCGGCACCAGCATCTGCTTGCCTCCGGTGATAACCTCGCAGTCGTTGAGATATTCGTTGACCACACCTTCCGGCGACCAGTTAAAGGCGTAGCCGAGGAGGCCACGAGGATGTTGCGGCAGGGCGCCGACACGCAACTCGATGCTGCGCAGAGTGTCGAATTTCCGGCTCAATGCGGCGCCGACGATGGCGATGAAACCCGGGGCCAGTCCGCACTGGGGCGCCATCACGGCGCGCGCGTTTTCGCTCAGACCGGTGATCTGTTTTGCCGTAGGGACGTCTTCCGTCAGGTCGAAGTAATGCACGCCCTGTGCATACGCCGACTTGGCGACGGCGAGGGTCAGGCGGTAGGGCAGACAGGCAACGACGGCGTCGGTGGATTCAATGCACTTCGCCAGGGCGGTACTGTCATTGATGTCGATGCAACTGGTGGGAATCGCGAGCTTTACCCCGTCCCGGCAATCCACGCCGTGTACATCGAACCCCGAGTCATTAAGCAGGGTGGCAACCAGCGAACCGACCCGTCCGAGACCCACTACCAGCACTGAATCGATACGCTTGGACACGATGGCTCGAGGGCAATCCCGATGAATATGACGCCAGCCATTATATAAGAACCTTCCACCGTCACGCCCACGAAAAGTTGCACGGATATTTCACAGTTCCAATGTTGAATTTGTCACGGCGTTCCAGTCCGCATAGCGTGATCATAACGTGGTGCAGTCCGATGAAACCCCCTGCACGTCTCGTCGAGGCGGTTGTACGCACAGGGCGAATGAACAAGGAGAAGGACATGTTTGAAAGTCTATTACGCAGCTATGTTTTGATTGGGATGACGGTGTTCGGCCTGAGGGCAGTCTTGTACGAACTGGGTCTATCTCCGTGGATCGTCGTCGTCAGCTTGGCAGTGGCAATCGGCCTTCTGTGTGCGATCAGTCGTATCCCTGCAGCGCTGCCCTGGGTGCAGGCACATCTCGTCACCTACGCCCGCCGGCATCGGGCAGCCTGAGGATAAAGTACCCATCCGATGCGTTCCAGGCGCCTACCGGAGGGCTTATACGGTACGCTCGGCTTTCGGCCGGCTTGCGCGGCTTGCGCTTGCGGGGTCGGACCAAGTTAGTTATCTGAAATCATTGGCTTTTCCGCCCAAATTGAGCCCCTTTTCGAGCTTAAATGCCGGTTTTTGGCTAAGAAATTGCAGGATTTACCTTGGGCCGACGGAGAAATATCGAGCCGGGAACTTTCGGTATTTCGAAAAGCAGATTTTCGCGCCCGCATCAAAATGATGATCGGGCGGATCGGTTCAGAATCTGCGAATTCGTTGAATACACAGAATCAGGGCTTGAGATGCGTGGTCGAACATGTTGTCGGCGCCGTTCGATCCGGCCGAATTGAGATTCGGCCACGTTATAGACTGGAAAGATCGGGCCGCGCAGCGTCGATCGATGCGAGCAATTGATCGAATAGAAATAGGTAAAACGCGAGGGTGTGTTTGCGCCGGGTCGAATCGATTGACCCGAGTCAATGCCTGGTCGGCTCGCGTCATTCGCGTTTGATGTACTCGATGATCGTACATATGATCTGAGACCATGGGTCTCAGACTGGAACTGCCGGCAGCCGACGGCGTTGTGCGCGTTATCAAAGTTCCAAGATGCAATCGATCGAGTGTTGCTGAGAAGCGTTCAGCTCTTTCTCGCGGTTTTCGCGAAGAACGTACCAAGCACTTGCTCGACGTCCTGATTGTCGCACTCCGGGCACGCCGGCTCGCTTGTATCGTGTTCTTTGACGTGCTCGATGCGATCGAACTTTGCACCGCATTTTTTACATTGATACTCATAGGTTGGCATAGGGACACTGTCCTCCACGTTGGCGACGCAAACGGTAACGTCGAAATCCGATTAAGGCCATGACCGAAGTCAAGTGTCTTTTGCGTGAATACGTAATGTCAAGAGGGTTGACGAGATCCGTACCGCATCCGTTAGTGCTTACGCGTGCGAAATACAGACGAATAGATTGTTGGGTGTCAAGCGACAAGCTCCGCGGGCCGTCTTTCCGGCGCGACGACGTTCAAACCGGTTCTTAGGCATTCGGGGTCCGGTTAGGTCAACTCATTGAACCCGTTTCATAAGGTTCTGAAACCAAGACGGAATTTGTGCGTCCGAGACGCGTTCGGAGATCGATTGAATCGGGACCGGTTTGCGGACCCTGCGGCAATCTGGAACAACAACGGCGATGTTAGCTGCTGACGTCCGCATTTCCGGGACAAAACGGGCGTTTTAAGCTAAAAAATGGAGTGATCTAAGGGGGAAAATCAAGCATTTTCAATATGTTGACTTGGTCCGACCCTTTCGAGGCTGTCGAGGATCAAGGACCGCGATGTCCGCGGGAGTCTTCGGCCAACGGCGATATGGCGCTTTCAGAGGGCTTTCTGTTGTTGATCAACCAAGGCCGAGGCGGCATTGACTCGATTCTTGCCCAGCCGCTTTGCACCGTAGAGCGCGGCATCCGCCATTTCGACGAGCTCACGGACGCTGGTGGCATCAGACGGACAGCATGCAATGCCGATGCTGAGAGTGAACCTTATGGTTTTGCCTCCTACTGATAAGTGTGCGTTTTCGGTTTCCGAGCGGATCCGCTCGGCCACTACCGAGGCAGCCTTCTCATCCGCTTCCGGGAGAATAATCGC
>CAMYIN010000102.1 GCA_947258495.1 uncultured Gammaproteobacteria bacterium | reverse complement strand
CGTCCTGGGTCAAGCGCGGCGTCAGCTCACACATGCTGTTGAACACGTCCCGAGCCCGCGCACGTTGGGCGAACAATTGCATGGTTTCAAAGAAGTACTCCACTTTCTGGCCGCCGATGGCGGGGGTATCGATCGGCGCGCCCTCGCCGCGGGCGCCGTGACAACCCGCACAGGCGGTCAGGCCCCGCTCGCGATCGCCCTGCTCCACCAGCGCCATGATGCCCTCGGCCACCGGTGGCAGCGACAGGTCGGGCGCGGACGGGTCCAGCGACGCGTACCAGGCGGCTATGTCCGCCATTTCCTGGTCGTTGAGACGCTTGACGCGCCGCCGCATGGCGTTGTGGTTTCGCGGGTCTCCTTCTTTGTAGTGTTTCAGCTGCTTGTAGGTGTACGCCGGCAATTGACCTGCGAGGTTGGGGATATTCGGCTCAGCGCCTATGCCGTTTTCGCCGTGACAATGGCTGCACCTTTCAGCCAACTCCTTACCCCGGGTTGCGTCGCCGCTATCGACGATCCGCTGCTCATCCTCGGTCCAGATCACGGTAGGATTCGGTGGAATGGGTTGGGGTTGCTTGCTGCTGTCCTCCGCGAACAGCCCAGTACTCCAGACGAACGCGATACAACCGAATGTGAAACGAAGCGTTTTCATAGCTGCCTCCTTTAGTCACCGTCAATTTCATCGGAGCCTTACAGCGACTCTCTGTTGTATTAATATATTAGAATATTTGCAATTATTCAACAATGTTGTATCTAATTGTTTTAAATGAAATATTTTATCCGGTTGCCGGCGGGATCAGCCGGCCGCCGCTTGCCCATCCGCGGTTCTCGACTCCGACTGCAATCGCGTCGCCGCCTCGTCCGGGCGACAACGTTCCGCAGCAGTCGTAGTGTCCCGGGCACCGGCGGCTTGCCATTCCCACAACGCGGCCCGCGCCTTGCGGGTGTATCGATCCGGCACCGGCGTCAGGTGCAGAAACGTACGCATGGCACCGACAGCCCCGCTCAAATCACACAATCCTTCCAAGGCAACGGCGAGACCGTAGTAGGCGTTGGTCTGCCCCGCGTGCAACTGCAAGGCGGATTTAAAGAAATCGCGTGCGGCGGCGAATTGCTGTTGCCCCAGTAACGCGAAACCCATATTCACGTGGGCCTCCGGCATGGTCGGTGCCAGTTGCAGCAGCCGGCGCAGCGCGGCCGCGGCATAATCGTACCGGCGCGCGTGCAGCATCAATTTCGCTTGTTCGAAACGGCCGGCGATCTCGTCTTCGGCAGTCGTCCAGGAGGACGCCGGTCTTGCCCGTTGCGGAGCGATCGCCGACGCCGCTGTTGAAGGCCTCCATGTTTCGAACCAGTGCGACAGATTCGGCTGCAGCGCGATGGCGGATCCCAGCGCGGCCACCGCAACGACCGTCAGCCACAGAGTACGCCATCGGGTATCCCGGGTTTTCATACAATGCCCTTATGCGGCGCCAGGCTCAAAAAAGGCATGCCAAAGAAGGTCAAGAAAGCGAGCGTGAACGAACCGACGATCATCGACCAACCCGCCCATAACGGCAAGCGGTAGGTCGCGCGCGTGTGCAGCGAGATGCCCAGCGCGAGCCAGGTGATAAACGCCCAGGTCTCCAGCGAATCCCAGTCCCAGTAGCGTCCCCAGGCATCCTGGGCCCAAACGGCGCCCGCGATCAGCATGAGGCTGTGAAACACGAACGCCAAGGCGAAAAACCGCCATGCCAAGGCATCGAGGGCCGCGTGATCGCCCAGCTGCGCGAACCAATCCCGAAAAAATCCGGTCCGCCCCAGCAGCAGGAATCCCGCAAGCCCCACAGCGACCAAACAGCTGCCGAGAAAGACCTTGCCGAGACCGACGTGGATCCACAGCCAATAATTCTCGTAGGTGGCGGGAAGTTGACTCGGTTCCGCAGAGACCCGCAACAGCCACAGTCCCAGTACCAGCAGGATCGGCAACGCGACGATCGATCCCGGCCGTACCCAGGCCACACGCCAATAGGCCAGGGCGTAAATCAAGCCGAGGCTGAACAGATTGCTGAGCAGTATTTCGTACATGGTCAGAAACGGCCCGTAACCGACGCGCACCCAGCGCTCGGCGATGCAAAGCGCAAACAACACCACGCCCGCCGACAACAGCGCGAGAACGAACCGGTCGTGGCCGCGGCGACGCACGGCGCCGTGCCACGCCGCCGCCGTACTCGCGGCGTAACCGGCGAGGCCGCCCCACAACAGCAGAGATTCAGACACCGACGGCATTCCGGGTTGCGGCACGCTCTGGTTCCGCCGGCCCCCCCAGGGTCCTCGGCAGCGGCCTGGAGAAGAATCTGCCTCTGACGTGCCAGGCCAGTCCGAGTACCCCCACGAGTGCCGTCGCGAACAGCCAAGGCAGGGTCGGATCGTAGAAGATCTCGTAGCCCATCCACATGCGCAGGCCGTGGTAACGCAAGCGACCTCCGGCGACCGCAACGGTGTCGCCGGGGTTGAGCGCGAGCGTCTCTCCCCCTGCCGCAGTCACCGCGAGGGCTCCGTCGGCGTCGCGACTGTCGAGGGACCAGGCGCGGTCCATGGGGACCGTCTGCGGCAGGTGCAGCTCCAGCTCGAGTTCGGTGCCGGAGTCAGCGCTCCAGCGGCGCCGCTGATTCCAATCGCGCCGCGGGTAGGAATCCAGATGGACGGCGGCGGTAACGGCGCGGTCGTCCTTACCGATCCAGGTGAGCAGCACCGCGTAGCCTTTGTTCGAGGTGGTGTAGAACCGGTATCCCGAGGCTTCGAGGGGGACGTTGTCGCCGAACCGCACGATTCGCTTTGCAAGCGGGTCTTCTCCCGTGACAACTTCGCTGCGCGTTTCGCCTCGCTGCAATCCCGCCTCGTAGTCGATCCGCATTCGACCTTGGGTAAAACGCACGCGCTGCAGTCGACTTCGAGGATGCCAGGGTCCTTCCTGGTCCAACTGCACCAGGTCTGCCTCGAATCCCTGGCCTTCGGTGATTTCGACGTGCCCCTTGAAAGTCGTCAAGCGGCCGACGCTGGCCAACAGCAACACACCCAGCAGGCAGTAATGAAACACCACCAGGCCACTCTGACGGCGGAACCTTGGGTTGGTAGCCAGCGCTGCCAACAGGTTCACCGACAGCAGGAGCAGCGGCACGACCATGACCCAGAGGGGCGCGGACTCGAGTTTGTAGCCGAGAAAAACACCGACGCCCAGCGCGAGCATACCGATCAGGGTCAGCTTGAGGGAAGCGAGCCGTGCGAGGATCATGGCGGATTGTCGCACACCTGCTTCATCCAGCTTTCTCCGCTTGCGCCGCTGCGCGAACCGCAGTCGTTTTTGTCCCACTGGCCGCTGCGGGGGAAGCTGATGATCTTGTTGATGGCGTTCAGGTAATACGGCTGCTGGGTGTAATACTCGGGCACCTCGGTACCCGGCGCGAGACCCGCCTCCGGGCCGACGTCGTTGAGATTCACGAGCAGGGCCTTGTTCTTCCAGCCGTGGGGTACGGCGACGTGGCACCAGGAGCAACGCATATGGCCGACGTCCTTGGCGTGCAGACCGTGCCAGTTGTTGTTGCCGTCACCGAAGCCGCTGGCCGTATTTTCCCCCTGTTGCGTGGCGTACACGGTATAGCTGTGGCACTTGAAACACAGCCCGTTGGTGTCCCCGGTGCCGTGCTGCTCGTCCCACGGTCCCTTGAGCAGGAACGGATTGCTCGAGCCGTGAGGGCCGGCGGGACCGTTGGGCTCGACCGTCCCCGGGGCGGTATTGTTGCCGTGGCAGTCGGAACAGTACATGGTCTGAATGCCGACCGCCGACCGCCAGGGGGCGGTGAAGGTCTCCGCCGCGGCGTTGCGCAGCGCCAGCGTGCGGCCGGTATTGTCGATCACCGGGTGCCAGGAACGGTGGTTGTTGGTGGCGTACAGCGGCGACGCGCCGGTGTCCACGGCGGTGGCGTCGCCTTTATGGGAGGCCGGCGCTTGAAATTCCATGGATTGGTTCGTGTACTGGGTGAGCGCGTTGGTCCCCGGAGGCGTGCCGCCGCCCTGGTTTCCAAGATCGGGCCGCAGGCCGGTGGGATAGGTGCCGTCGTCGTCGAAACCGTAGTCGGAGTGGCATTTGAGGCAGATCTGGTACTCGCGCGTGACGTGCCCGCTGGAGACCGACTCGCTGCCGCCGATTCCGGCGTCGCCCTTCTTCACCAGATAGGAGCTGGGCAGACTGAGGAACGCGGTGCCGCCGTAGACCGGTTCCACGCCCCAGGCCCCGCGCAAGGCCCCCGAGGCGATGTTGGTCCCGAGGACATGGGTCCCGCGGGAACCCGCGGCGGTGCCGTTGAAGCGTTCATTGCGAATCATCCTGTGCGGATGGTGACAATCGGTACATTCCGCATGGCGATTATTGACGTTGGACTTACCCAGGGCGATGCGGTCTTCTACCAGGTCGTTATCGGTGATTTCGTGATCCTCACTGCTGCTGTCGTCGTCATCGCTGGCGCTGATCGGCATGTGGAACGGGAGCGCGAATTCGCTGCGGATATCTTTGACCGAATTATTGGCGTCGTTCAGGATCGACGTCGAAGAGTGGCATTGGAAACAGGTTTCTTCGACTGCGGAATTGCCGCCGGTCTTGGGGGCGTTGGCGAGGTCGTCCGTGCCCTCCCGCAACAGCCATCGCGCGCCGCGTACGGTATGGGAATCGTGACAGTTGAGGCAGGCCGCCTGCCACACCGCGATGCCGTTGGGAAAATCCCGTAGCTGGGCCTCATTGTTGACGTAGGTCTCATTGGCCGCGACCGGGTCGGCGTGCGAGGATCTCGACCAACCCGACTTGTCGTGGCAGGCCAGGCAGCCGATGTCGTTATCCTGATCGAAATTTCCACCCGTCGGCGATCCCTCTTGAAAGCGGTTGAGACGCAGAAACTTGATGTTCTTCGCCGGATCGGTGTCGCGAATGTGAGGATCGTGGCAGGTTGCGCACTGAATCTGAGCGTCGCCGTCGGTACCGGTGTTCTCCAGAGGGACCGCCGGCCGCACTCCCGGGCGGCGCACGTCGATGTGGGGGACCGTATTGGGGTCCCGGAGTTCGCCGTCGGCCACAACCCGATTGGTATTGTAGGTCACGGATATGGGATGGTCGTTACGCAGGTCCAGCCCCAGATCGCTGGTGAATCCGGTCTGGACGCCTTCACCCGCGGGCATGCTACCGCCGCTTGCCGCCACACCGGTGAGCTGAATCGTGACGTTCTGCTGGCCGCCTTTGACGTTCACGGTGCCGAGGGCAACCGTTCCGTCGTGGCAGGACAAACACAACTTGGAGCTCCCTCCCGGTTGATCCAGCTGGGTTTGAATCGCGTTCGCATCCAGGGAGGGCGAGGTGTAGACCGTATAGGTCGCCCCGGAAAGCTGCCTGTTCCACAGCGGCGCGGGTACCCCGGCCTCCAGCGTCGACGCGTGGGGGGTGTGACAGAACACGCAGAGCTCGTTTTCGTTCACCGCCCGGACCGACCCCGGCCCGGTGACGGACAGATTATGTTTGGTCCCCGCGATATCGGAAACAATCTCCGCCAGCGCCGGCGGACACCCGGCGACCAGCAACGCGAGGACCGATACGTAGTGCCGATACGCTGTCATCACGCACCCAAAAATTGGAATATCACTACTCGAGCGTTGAACATATCCGCAATGAACACGCGACCGTGATCGTCCGTCCACGCCCCGGAAGGCAGGAAGAACCGTCCCACCGCGGACCCGCTACCGCCGATGGGCAACAGGAAACGGCCTCGCGCATCGAATATTAGCAGATGGTCGTAATAACCCTCCACGACGTAGACGTTGCCATGCCGGTCGACGGCCACGCCTTTGGGCCGCGTAAGGTTGCCCACGTACAACCCTCGCGCGCCGAAACTGTCCACCGGCGAACCTTCCGCGGTCAACACCTGCACCCGCGCGTTGAGCGTATCGCTGACGTATAAATGCCCGCGCGCGAACGCCAGGTGCGTCGGCCCATTGAATTCCCCCGGCGACTTCCCGCGACGCCCTATGCGCTGCACGAGATTACCCCGATCGTCAAACACCTTGATGTCGTGGGCCGCCGAATCGGCGACATAAATGCGCCCCGAGGCCGGGTCCCGCGCCAGACCCGTCGGACGGGACACGGAACCCTGCGCCAGACTGCCCCGCGGGGTGCCCGACGGATCCAATCGCACCACGCGCGCCAGACCCGAATCCGCCACCAGGATCTCCCCTTCCCGCCCCAGGGCGATGCCGACGGGAGACACGAACTGGGTGAATTCGCCGGCGTGTTCCCAGATATGGAATACGCCCCGGGGTTCGTCGAATACGAACACCGCCTTGCGGCCGATGTCAGTGATATAAATCCTGCCGTTGGCGTCGACGGTTCCGCTCTGCGGCCTGATCAGCTGCCGCGAGGCGCGTCGATCGCCGGCGCCCAAACCCACCAGCCAACGCATTACCCGCTCGCCGGCGCCGCGCTGCACCGCGCCGTCGGTCACAAAGTTGGATTCTCCCGTGAGCATTCCCGCGAACCGGTAGCGGCCCTTTTCCGGCGGCGCCGGCCATACGAGTTCCTTGGTCGATTCGGCGGCATGCGGAAAATAGGTCATTAACGTCGGCGCCGAGGCACAACCCTGGATCGCCAGCAGCCCGCAGCAGAAGATCGGCACAGGACCGCGGATCAGGCGCACGGTGGCAACACCCGTAACACGCCGACACGCCCGTTGAGACCGTCCGCTACGTAAAGAAAACCGTCGCTGTACCAAAGGTCGAATACGTGTTGAAAAGAAAACTCGGGGAAGTCATCTCCCTGTATCGCGGTTTCGTGCTCGGGACCCCGAAAGACCTGAATCGTATTGTCGACAAGGTCGGCGACGAAGACCCTTTGATAGTCACCCACGGCAACGGCACCCGGTTGTTCCAGGACATACTCTCCGAACGCGTGGTGCAGGACACCGCCGCGCCCAAAGACGTATACCGTCGGCGCGAGCTTGTCGACGATGAACGTTTCTTCGTCGCTGCGCGCCAGCGCGGAGATCTCTTCGAACAGAATCCCGCGGCCGATCCGCGTGCCGAAGCTGCCGCTGACGGCGCCCAGACGATTGAATGCCAGCACGATCGCCTTGAAACCGTCGGCCACCAGTATTTCCGTGGGATTGGGGCCGACCACCACCGCGATCGGCCGCCGCAGATTTTCCGCGTCGCTGTATTGCTGCAGCAATTCGCCGTGAGGACCGTATTGCCGCACATCGCCCTTATCCGAGTCGACGACGAAGACCGACCTGTCGTCGTCCACGTAGAGATCGACGTCCGGCTGCCCCGCCGACGTGCGCGTGAACTCCGTGAGTGTGCGCAAAGCCCGGTCGAATTTGAAAATCGTCCGGTGACCCGCATCGTAAATGAACACATCGTTGGCGCGCGCCGCTACCGCTTTCGGAAACAGCAGACTCAGGTACTCGAGCCGTCGGGCTCCTCGCGGGCGGCCGTTGCGGTCGCCCGTGTACTCGAGTCGGCCCCGGGCGACGATTTGCTGCAGCGCAAGGGGGTTTTCGCCCGCCCGGACGCAGACGCCGCCTGTGGAATCCGCGTGGGCCTGCGATATCGACAACGCCGCAAGCATTGCCACCAGGGCCCGCGGCACCCGTAGCGGGATTCTGCATAGGTGCTGTGCCGGGATCGCGATCGCAGGACCGACTGGAGCGGTCACCAGATGCCCGGGCCCAAGGTCTGATGGCCACCCCGGACGCCGGTACTCAAACCCGGAGCGCCGGTATGACACAAATCGCAGTTCTCGGTGGTCCACGCTATCTCACCGTTATGGCAGGCGCCGCAGAACTTACCTTGGCTGATGTCATCCATGTTGACGTCCGTCGACCCCACCCGCATTTCGAACCGGAGCTCGTTGTGGCATACCCGGCACTGGAAGCGGATGCGATGAAACCAATGCGAGAAAATTACCGGGCGCATGCCTTCCTTCTCCGACAGCTTATTGAGAATTATGTCCGCGTACTCGGCCGCCGCGGTGGTGCCGACGAGGAGCAGCAGGCAGGCCGCCACCGTCTTAACGCCGTAACTCTTTTGGTGTTGCCGCATTCGAAATTGGCTATTGTTCGCGCGGGATCTTGTGGCAACGATTGCATTCGGTGAGAGGAAACGCTACCGCACCGTGGCAGACTCCGCAGGACTCCCCGTTGAGAATGTCACCCATCGAGATGGGCGTGGCCCCGGTCTCGTACTTGAAGAGTTTTTCGTGACAGTTCTCACAATCGAGCCACTGCGTGTGGACCTTGTGGGGAAAAAGAACCATCAGCGCCCCTCGGGTGTCTTCCATCAAGATGTCCAGATCGAGGATCTCGGGCTCCTTTGCGCCGCTGAGGCTGCTGCGCGGGTTGATCAGTCCCTGTTCCATCGCCTTGTGCCAATTCACCTGGTTGCCGGCGTTGTCCGGCGGGAGGTTGGCCAGGGCCTCCGCCGGACTCTGAAGCAATTTCAGACCCGGATTGCTGGTATCGTGGAGCCCATCCTTTTCCAGCGGCAACCACTTTCCGGCGATCGCCGCCGGCTGATAGCAAGTAAGCATCGAAGCCATGGCGACGACGCGCAGCCAAGCCGATCTTTGCGTGCGTCCGCTGGGCGATATTTCGATCATAGATACCGTGTCAGTGTCTTCCGAGAACGGGAACGGCCGCTGCGGTCACGTTATAAACGATCCCACTGCCGGATCGATCCCGCCACATGGCGCAATTTTCACCCCGAAACGGTCCGACATCCAGCCCGCGGCGCACGCTGAGGCGCGCCGTCCTTGCACACCACGGCGGCACATCTCGGTGTGGCGGGCCACGCTCCGGGACACACTAATGTACGAACCACCGAGCCTCAAGGCCCTGGTGGGTCGCGGCGGAAACCATGCGGGGAGGTTGCGACGGCGCGCTGGACGGGCCGTGTGCGATTATTTCTTGCCCTTACTGACCGCCGATGTCTTGGTCGGCGCGGGCTTTCCCTTCGCCTGGTTGTGGCAGCGGCGGCAATCGGCGACCGGGAACGCGACTTTGCCGTGGCAGACCCCGCACGACTCGCCCAGCATGATCGACGCCATGCTCATCTGATTCGCGCCTTTTTGGGGCACGAACAGGGCCGGATGGCAATTCGAACAATCCAGCCATTCGGTATGCTGCTTGTGCGGGAATACCACGTCCGGCATCGAGCCCTTGACCTCTCGAACGATGGTCAGATCCATGATCACCGGCTTCGCCTTTGGGTCGTTGCGGTCAAATCGCGGTTGAATCTTCTGCTCGTCGAACGACTTCACCCAATCGATGTAATTCCCGGACTGCGCCTTGGGCAGTGGATCGAAGGCCTCTCTGGGAGTCTGCAGACCCTGGGTACCCGTCGACTTGGGATCGTGGATGCCGTCTTCAGTGGGCGGTGGGTTGCGCTTGGACGGCGGCGTCATCAAGCGATTGAAGGCATTGGGATCCGCTGCGGACGCGTATGGCGCGGGTGCCAACATTGCGACCAACGCGGCAACGCCCAGGGACAATGTCAAGGGTGCGCACAATTTTGAACCAACCATACCTATCACCTCCTTCTACTTAGGAGCGCCAGCGGGCTTAATAAGTTTCTGCAGGGTGCTCTCGTGGACTTGCGTGGGCGTCCCGGGAACCCCGGAATGGCAGAAATCGCAGTTTTCAACGGACCACGCGATCTCACCATTGTGGCAGGCACCGCAATACTCTCCGTCGATGATCTTCAGCATGTTGACGTCGTTGCCGCCGACCTCGAACTTGAACCCGAGATCGGCGTGACACACTTTGCAACGGAATCGCACGCGATGAAACCAGTGGGGAAAAACCACAGGCCGGATCCCGGCGTCGTCAGAATACTTGTTCATGACCACGTCCCCGTATTCCGCCTGCGCATCGCCCGGCGGCGTCGATAAGAGCAGGCTCAAACACGCCACGCTGAGCAGCACCAGACCTTTATGCAGTTTTTGCGCCATAGAAATTATCTCCTTTCCGGTTGTCCTCCGGGTTAGAGTTAAGCTTCACAAATCTCCAAAAAACCGGCGTACCTGAAACAATATCACGGACTCGTCGTTCACGTTGCTCTCAGATATGCTACCAAATAATGTCAGAAACAGTCGTCCGATAGCGTAATTCAGCTCATTTTCCCATATTAGCGCCTCGCGATCATTGAGATCTTGAGGATCGTCAAGAAATGGAAAATAGGAGTCGCTGAATGCTCGAAGTGTAGACCGAAATACGAGTCTTGGCACGCCCAGGACTTGACGATGGTTGTAGGTAATGTTTATCGACGCGCTCGGATTCAGGTCATCGTCGTCGTCCAAGCGGCCGACGACGCTGCGGGTGAGCTGAAAAGTGGCGTTTCCGTTCAGACTCGAGGCGCGTGTCAGATTCTGGTTCAGGGTCAGTTGGAGATTTACGAGTTGAAACTCCCGATCCTCGTCTCCGACCCGGCCACCGCCGCCGAATGTGCGCGAATCGCTGGCCGACAGGCGCACGGACGTCGTTCTTGCGCGTTGCGGCCGGATCCAGGCGATGCTCACGTTATGGCGCAGCGTCTGGGTTGATCGACCTTCGGTATCCTCGATGAGGGTCGCGTTTTGGCGGCCCGTCAATGACAGATTCGACCTGTCTTCGAACACGATATTGCGGTTGATCGTATGTCCCGCGTCGAACGCCAGGGACTGAAACGATCCGTCGTCATCCATTACCGTGCTTACCTCGGGACCGGCATACCAGCTGTAGTTGTAGCGACCGAGCTGCATGATTTCCGAGGAGTAGGTAGCGCCCGCATTCAAGAACACCGAATCCTGACTTCGAATATCGCCGGTGTTGTAAAGCACAGAACCGGCGCCGAAGAACCGCCAACGGGGACTCCAGTCGTGTGTCACGCCGGCGCTGAGCAGGTAGCTTTGAACATCGGTTGTAAATGCCCCCGATTTCGAACTGGAATCAACCAGGCGCACCGTTCCGTTAACCAAGGTGGGTTTCTGTGTCTGCGGGCGCCAGAACGCGTAACTGGTGTACTCCAGCGACGAGGTTGTGGTCTTGAACTCGGTATCGAGAAGCTGCTCCAGTTGCGTTTCCATGTCGCCGTACGTCAGTCGATTCTCGACAGAATAATCACGCCCTCTCCGATACCGGTGTACGACGTTTCCGAGCAACCTCTCCACGTCGTCGCCGGTGCCCTTGCGATCGATGTCCTGCCAATCCAGCGTGGCATCGATACGATGTTCCCGGATGGTAAAACTGTAACCGAGCTGCAAAAGATCGGATATATCCCGATCGCGTTGCCGCTCGGGATCGTCGTCCTCTCTGTCGACCTCGGTGCGGAACGTTTGATCGGTATGTTCGTACCGGGCTCGAAACTGGTGCCCCAAATCGGTCTTGTAGCGCTGTTCGAATCCGTAACGTGTCAGCTCACGATCCAGGCCGGTCAAATTGGTCTCAGTGGTGCTGTCGACTTTCTGAAAAAACACCTCCAACGGGAAACGGCTGCGTGGAAACAACCGCAGGCTTACATCGCCCTCAATGATATCGCCGGTAGTTTTTCCAGTTTCCCGTTCGGTGTCGCGGACCACCAGACCCACGCTTCCGTGAACCTGGGCGATCCAGGGTTGTGAAATGAAGGTTGCGGCGCGTACGGTGACGCGCCCGATGTGTTGCTGCCGCTCGAGATCCTCCACCCGGTAGTCGTATCCGAGCTCGCCCCACAATCGCACCGGCCAGATCGCCGCCTTGCTGGGTCGCATCTGCGCCGTGAGAACGAGAAGCATTACCAACGCGACCACCTTGCACCCGTGGAGCACACGGCCGCGGGTGGCGCGAACTGCGGAGTAGACTACTTGGCGATTCCGGACCGCTACCGGATGGGAACCGCGCTTGAGCCGAATAATCGTTTGCCCCACACGGAGTGACCGCCTCGCATCCGGAAGGGAAGGTTGCCTCGCCTCGGGCGTAATACGTCCGGCAGTTTCTACGATTGAGCAACCGTTCGACCCTTCAGCAATGGTCATGCAACGATCCTAAGAGCAACGACCACGGATACGCCGGAGTGGATTAGATCTCCAGTGTCGCATGGCCGCGAAAGGGAAAATCATCATTCGCGGGAACGCATCGCATTTTCACTTCGAAGGCTCCCGGGGATGTATCCCCCCATTATTATGTTATACGTTATCCGGCGAGCGCTGGGTCCAGTACCTCGACAGGTGTGGATTTGCGAAGCTCCTGCCGGAGAGCCTGCCATTGGCTCTCACCTCGCTCGCGCATCCATAGCTTTCGAGCTCGATCCCTGACCTCGTCGTAGGGACGAAGTGTCGGCGGTATGCGCTCATTCAGGCGAAACAGGGCGACCCCTCTCAGTATACGCGTGGGCTCGGTTACCTCCCCGACTTCCATTCCGTCGATCACCTGTTCCGCAGCTTCGTTCAGCATGCCACGATGCAGATAGCCCATGTTGCCACCGTTTTTCGCTGATTGGTCGTCGGACTGTTCTCGCGCGATTGCGGCGAAATCCGCGCCGTCGCCGATTCTGCTGGCAATTAGCTTAGCCTTTTCCATAGCGGCTTTCCAGGCGTCCAACGGCTCGGTCGGGGCCACCTGGACCAAAATTATGGAGACGCCGCGCCGCTCGGGCTCGGTGAATTTCTCCGCATTGGCGTCGTAGTATTCGCGCATTTGTTGTTCCGAAGGCGACGCCACTTCCCGAACCATGTCCTCGAGTTGACGCAGGCGATCGTCGGCTTCGAATTGACGCTGTACCGGCTCGAGCAGGCGCGCCTTATGCTTATCCCAGTCCGGGATCCTGTTGCGATAACGCTTCTCCACGCGCGCGACACGCTGTTGCACATTCTCAGCGTCCGGCTGCAGTCCGCGGCGCTCCGCCTCCCGCAGCAGGAGCGTGCGGTCGACCAGCTCCTGGAACACCTCGCGACGCAGATACGCTTCCTGGCCTGCCCGC
>CAMYIN010000101.1 GCA_947258495.1 uncultured Gammaproteobacteria bacterium | reverse complement strand
AAACGGCAGTTCGGCTATTCGATCGTCGACGCGCACTTCGCGTATCCGGAGGGTTACGCTGCCACTTTGCTCGGGCGATGGCTGCAGACGCCGGTGACGATTACGCTGCGCGGCACCGAGGTACCCCTGTCGCGGACGTCGCGCCGCGGGCAGGTCCAAGCGGCGCTGCAACGCGCATCCCGCGTGTTCGCCGTCTCCGATTCGCTGCGGCGGTTGGCGGTGGAACTGGGTATTGATCAGTCCAAGATCACCGTCATCGCCAACGGCGTGGACACGGAGAAATTCCAGCCGGTCCCGCGACGTGAGGCGCGGCGGAGCTTGCGTATCGACGACGACACCAAGGTCCTCATCACCGTGGGCGGGCTCACCGAGCGCAAAGGATTCCATCGGGTGATCGAATTGTTGCCGCGGCTGCGGGAATCGTATCCTGGGATCGTCTACCTGATCGTGGGCGGTGCCTCGGCCGAGGGCGACTGGCGCATACGCCTTCAGAACCTGGCACGCGATCTAAAGGTGGAACGCCAGGTCCGTTTTCTGGGTGTGGTCCTTCCGGAAAATTTGAAGCAGCCGCTGTCCGCGGCGGACGCCTTTGTGTTGCCGACGCGCAACGAAGGCTGGCCGAACGTCCTGCTGGAAGCCATGGCATGCGGTCTGCCGGTTGTTGCGACGGATGTGGGCGGCAACGCCGAGGTCGTGCCGGACTCGGCGCTGGGCCGCATCGTGCCCTACGGCAATTCCGGTGCGCTGCTTCGAGCCGTGCGGGACACGCTTGATGCGCAATGGGATTGCGCCAGGATCCTCGCGCATGCGCGCGCGAACAGCTGGGACGGGCGCGTAGCGCAACTCGCCCGCGAATTTCGTTCCATGCACAGGTCCGAGGAAAACGCATGAGAGACTGGTACGGCACGCTGGTCTCGTCGCTACTGTTCCCGCTCCACGAACGGTTGAAGGGCCACTCGACCCTATCTGAGCGCAGGCGGTTGGAGCGGAGCCAATGGTGGTCAACCGAGGAAATCGAGCACTATCGGACCACAGGCCTGCGACGATTCCTGGAGTACGCGGGACGTCATGTCCCCTACTATCGTGACCTGTTCGCACGCATCGGGTTCAGTCCCGCCGAGGTGGAGACGCTCCGGGATCTGCAGAGGCTGCCGCTGCTGACGAAACCGCAGATTCGGGCCAACAGCGACGCGATGCGGTCGGAGCGCGCACGGGGATTGACTCGGTTCAACACCGGGGGCTCGAGTGGGGAGCCCCTGATTTTTTGGATGGGAAGGGATCGTATCAGTCATGACGTCGCGGCGAAGTGGCGCGCCACACGCTGGTGGGGCGTGGACATCGGCGACCCCGAGGTCGTAATCTGGGGGTCGCCGTTGGAACTCAACGCCCAAGACCGCGTTCGCGGCGTACGCGACAGATTGCTGCGAACGACGCTGTTGCCGGCGTTCGAGATGTCGGAAACCAAGCTCGACTGTTTTCTTGAAATTATCCGGGAGCGCCGTCCGAAAATGCTGTTCGGGTATCCCTCGGCCCTCGCGCACCTCGCCGGCCACGCCGAGAAACGCGGAGCGGGCGTGCGCGATATCGGAATCAAGGTCGCGCTGGTGACGTCGGAACGCCTGTACCCGCATCAGCGCGAGCGTATAGAGCGGGTCTTCGGTTGTTCGGTCGCCGACGGATACGGAGGACGGGACGCGGGCTTTATCGCCCACGAATGCCCAGATGGCGGCATGCACATCAGCGCCGAAGACATTATCGTCGAGATCGTCGATCCCGAAGGGCGAGTGTTGCCGCCGGGGGAATCCGGCGAAATCGTGGTGACCCACCTCGCGACCCGCGACTTTCCTTTTCTCCGCTACCGGACCGGCGATATCGGCGTGCTCGACGACCGACGCTGCGCTTGCGGCCGGGGCCTGCCCCTGCTCAAGCAGATACAGGGGCGCGCTACCGATTTCGTGGTGGCCCGTGACGGAACGGTGATGCACGGCCTGGCACTGATATACGTGGTGCGCGACGTTCCGGGCATCAAGGAATTCAAGATCATCCAGGAGTCGCTGGACCAGACCCGGCTGCAGCTGGTCACCGAGTCGGATTTTCCGCAGTCGGCCCTCGTTCCCATCGAGCGTGGATTTAAGGAACGCCTCGGCGAGCAAGTACAGGTCGAAATCGAGTGCCTGGATTCCATTCCGAGGGAGGCGTCGGGCAAGTTTCGTTACGTGGTGAGCAACGTCGCGGCGCACTGAACGATCCCGCAGGGGTCCGATGCCGCCGGCGTCGTCGTCTCAGCGCGTCTGGAACCACTGTTCGAGCATCATCAGCACCCAGAGCATGGTGCCGTAATAGGTGGAGTGCGACGAACGGTGTTGCTCCTGAAGCCATTCGATGTATCCGGTCTTGAAGTAGCGGCGTCCGCGCAGGGACTGCAGGTTATCGTCCAGGAATCGCTGTAAACGTTGGTCCTGCGAGAGCCATACGCCGAACGGCAGGCCGAACCCGTGTTTCGGTTTCTTGATTACCTCTCGCGGCAGCAGGTCGCGCAGGGCATGTTTGAAGAAGTAACGCAGCTGCAGGCGTTTGAGCTTCAGAGCCGCCGGCACGCGGGCGGAAAACTCGACCATCTCCGGATCCAGAAACGGATAGCGCACGGCGACTCCGGCCAGCTGGCACATGCGGCTCACTTTTCGCAGGTCGTTGTCGGCGAGCGTGATCTTGAGATCGAGATGCATCATGCGCTCGAGCGCGGACGACGAGTCGGCGCGCTCGTAGAGTTCACGAAGCATGGAGAGCGGTTCCGAGCAGTCTATCGAGGCCAGGAAATCCTCGCTCAGAATCGTGGTCGGATCACGGCGGTGGAGGAAGTTGTAGGTCTCCATGCGTTCGGGCATGGGGACGTTCGCCTGATCGATGTAGCTTC
>CAMYIN010000100.1 GCA_947258495.1 uncultured Gammaproteobacteria bacterium | reverse complement strand
GACCGCGAGGACGAAACGGACGAGCTGCAGACCTATGGAGATCTCGTTTCGTGGGCGCAAAAGGCGAACATTATCGGCGCAGGGGCAGCCCGCAAGCTTCGCGCGACGGCCGTTCGTGAAACCCGGTCGGCCGCGCGGGCTTTGGCAACCGCGCGGAGACTCCGCCGTGCCATCTATGAGATTTTCGCCGCGCTCGCGGAAGAAAGCGCGCCGGATCGCGCAGACGTGAAAGTGGTCCGACGCTTCTGGATCGAGGCGCTTCGCGAGTCGGACCTCGCGCCGAAGGGCGACCGGTTCGATTTTGAGTTTGCCGACCGGGGTGAGTCGCTCAATGAGCCACTCTTCCACATCGCGCACGCAGCGATCGGTCTTCTGCGCTCTGACGAGGCGGGCAGGGTGCACGCCTGTAACGCGGACGACTGCACGTGGCTCTTCGTCGATCGCAGCAAGAACGCCAGCCGGCGCTGGTGCCAGATGGACGTTTGCGGCAACCGCGCGAAGGCGAAACGGCACTACCGGCGGGCCAGATCCACCTCTTAGCCTGCTTTCTTTTCTTTCGGAACTGTCTACTGGATGTGTTACAATTGACGCATCCGGTAGTATCACCGGTTCTCTCCCCAAGAGCCGCGGATTTCGATTTGCCGAAACGAAAGGAGGGCCTCGATGAGGCGACTTCTCTTGTTAGGGGTGATTGCCGTCGTTTGTACGCATCCACCCAACGCCTTCTCCCAGATGAAATTGAGCCCGATGGTAGTGGCACCGGGAAATACGTCTGCCTCGGGCAGCGTTCAGATGTTCGGCGTGGTGGGGCAGCCCGTTATCGGCCTTACCAGCGATCCACCGGTCGACGGCTACCTGGGGTTTGTCTATCCCGTTTACGACTATCTGCTCGGCACCGCCACGGCGGTGATATTCTCCTCGATCGACGCGCATATCGAGGACCGTACCGTGGTGATCAATTGGCTGATGCCGGTGGCCGGTGACGTTCACGGTTTCAACGTCTATCGGCGCGATGGCCCCGAGGGAGAGCTCGAGCGGCTCAACGCGGTGCGAATCCTGCCCGACGTGCAGATGACGTACGACGACGACACGATTCGCCCCGGCCGCAAATACGAGTATCTGATCGGTGCGATCGAGGGCAGCGGTGAGTCCTTCTCCCTGCCGGTCTTCACGACGGTTCCGGCATGGAAGACGGAGCTCCAGCAGAACTACCCAAACCCCTTCAATCCCTCAACGACGATCCCGTTCTACCTGGCCGAATCAGGTGACGTTTCCATTCGCGTCTACAACGTGAAGGGACAGCTCGTGCGCAAGCTGGCACAAGAGCGCTTCAGTTACGGCCGGCACGAGCTCAGCTGGGACGGTACGACCGACCGGGGAATGCCAGTGGCGTCCGGTGTCTACTTCTACCGGCTGGTCACGCGCGGAGAGTCCTTCACGAAACGAATGATGATCCTGAAATAGGGAGGCCCGAACCATGAAACCGATACTCGCAATCGCAATCTCGCTGCTTCTGGCGGCCAGCTACGCCCAGACGGACGTTCCCAAGACGTTGTCGCTGCAGGGACTCCTTACCGATGGAGGCAGTCCCATTGCCGATGGCAATCACACACTGGAGTTCAGGATGTACACCGTTCCCTCAGGGGGCACCCCGATATGGACGGAGACTAACCTGCTTCCCGTCACCGGGGGCGTGTTCAGCGCTGTCCTCGGGAATACCACGCCTCTCACGATGAGCTTCGATGCGACCTACTACGTAGGCGTCACGGTGGACGGAGGCGCGGAGCTCTCGCCGCGTATCGCCCTGACCGCTGCACCGTACAGCCTCAACATCCCCAACTCGAGCGTCACCACCAACAAGATCGCAAACAACACCGTGGTCCGTTCGCTCAATGGCGTGGACGACGCCGTCAACCTGGTGGGTGGCGGCGGCACCTCGGTGTCGGTCAGCGGCAACACCATCACCGTTACGTCCACGGAGGGAACAGCGAGTCCGTGGACTGTGAGCGGTAACAACATATATCGCACGAGCGGCAACGTCGGAATCGGCACCACGTCTCCGGTGACCGCGCTGCAGGTCTACGCCAACCGCGACATCCTCGGGGGAACGAGTATGTCCGGGAATGGGGCCAAGCTCATCTGGGACTACTCGAGCCGCGCGTTCCGGGCGGGGTATACCGCGGCGAGCAGCTGGAACGAGGACAGCATTGGTCTCTACTCCGCCGCGTTCGGGTTCGGAACGGTGGCATCGGCCTATATGTCCTTCGCACACGGATTCTACACCCACGCGCGGAGCTATGCCGGTTTCTCCATCGGCCGCTACAACGTGGGCGTCGCTGGCACACCGACGTCGTGGTCCACTAGCGACCCCGTCTTCGAGGTGGGTAACGGCACGTCGAACACGAACCGCAACAACGCGTTTACCATCCGCAAGGATGGCCGGGTGGGGATCAACGATGCCACTCCGGACTACCTCTTCGACATCGAGAACCCGGAACTATCGCTGCGCAGCATCTACATCAACCATGATGTCACCACCAGCGCCTCTACGATGTACGGCATCTACATCAATGCCGACAACACAGCCGCCAACAGCGGGCTGAGTTATGCCGCCTATTTCGACATGACTAACAACAACGACGACGCCTACGGCCAGTACAGCCTCGCCTTCTGCGACGCAACCGACGGGTCGCCCGCGTATGCCGTTCGAAGTTACGTCGACAACGACAACGGGTCCGGATGGGCCTACTCCATCTACGGCAGCGTGTCTGGATCGACGACGGGTTCAAAGTACGCCGGCTACTTCAACGGAAACGTCTACACGACGGGTTCTTACCTGCCGTCGGACGCGAAACTGAAGACCCGTATGCAGCCCGCCGCGGACAACACCGCCGACCGTCTGATGCAGCTGCAGGTTACCGATTTCG
>CAMYIN010000099.1 GCA_947258495.1 uncultured Gammaproteobacteria bacterium | reverse complement strand
GATGCCTACGAGCTGGACTTTCCCGACGACAGCTTCGATGTGCTGATCAACAACTACATGTTCGACCTCTTGCCACGGCAGGACTTCCACTCGGTACTGCGGGAATTCAAGCGTGTGTTGCGTTCCGGTGGCCGACTGGCGATGGTCAACATGACGGCCGGTGAGCGCTGGTACAACGGCGTGTGGGAACGCATTTACCGCATCAATCCGGCGCTGATCGGTGGTTGTCGCGGCGTTTCGATACTTCCGGAGCTGTCCGCGTGCGGATTCGCCGAAGCGGGGCGGGAATACATCAGTCAATTTACATTTCCGTCGGAAATCGTAATCGCGGTGGCCTCATAAACGGTACTCAGTCGGTCAGGTACGGCAGTCCGGCTGACGTCAGGTAGCTGGCCGCTTCAAACAGACCCGCGACGACCATCATATAAGCAATGAAAATTGCAGCGGATTTGCCCGCCGCGGCCAGCCAGCTCGAGCGGCAACATGAAGGCAAGAACGACATACGCCGCACTGTGCAAATGCAAAGCGTGAATGAGGTGATGAAAATAGGGTCGCTGTCGAAATGCGGTCTTCAGGATCAGCGCGAAAACCGGTAACAGGACGAACATCAGGCGTGGCACCTGATCCGAGAAGAAGCGCTCTTGTCCGGCGGCGTTCGCCTCCATTGTCTGACCATCGTTCAACAGGATACCCTGTCCCGCGACCCAGGCCGCGATCACGAAAAACACCAGGCTGATGACGAGGTACAACCGAAACGGGGGCGAGTAGAGCTTGCGGCGACCGGCCAGGAACTCACTGGTGTTCGGCACTGAAATCGATGGCGCTGCCGGACTCCAGCAGCGTCTTGAGGCCGCAGATGACGAGCGGCCAACCGGGTTCTACCAGCTCATACATCTTCGACTCCGCGGGGAACCGGTCGTGGATCACGGTCAGCTTCGTGCCGGCTGAAATGGGTTCCAGGCGGAACGTAACCCGCGACGGCGGTTCTTTCGAAGTCTCGGGGTTGCGCGGAAATTGCCAGGTAAAGGACAGTTCGGCAGGGTAGTCGGCGCTGAGTATTTCCCCTTCGCAGCCGACGTGTCCGTCGTCGGTCATGAATGCGATCGCGGAGCCGACCTCGAAGTCGCTCTGTACTTCGGTCTTGTGCCAATACTGCCTGGTAAATTCGGGCGACGTGAGACCTTTCCAGACTTCTTCGGGCGATTTGGCTATCACGACGACGTACACGTATTCAGGTTTTATCATTTTTCTCGATCCTCCAGCGCGGTTTTCAGCGCAAGCAATGTCAACGCCTTGTTTTCCGAGAACTTGTCGAGCCATCGCTCGGACATCTCGACCACAGGGACGGGATTCAGGTAGTGCAGCTTTTCGCGGCCGCTCCAGTGCGTTACGACGAGCCCGGCCTGCTCGAGGATCGACACGTGCCGGGATGCCGACTGTCGGGCCATGTCGATGTCCTCTATGAGTTCGGACAAGGTCAGGCCAGGTTCCTCGTAGAGCCTGTCCAGCATCTTGCGCCGGTTGCGGTCCGCCAGGGCCTTGAAAATCTCGTCCATTTCAATATGCAGTATTTATGCTGCCTATTATTATGCAGTAATTTTGCTGCATGTCAAGGGTAGGACTGCGGCAAGCGGTCTGAGCATTGCGGTGCACTAAGCAAATAGCACCCTGACCTCCGGTGCAGTAATTCGCCCTCCGTTATAATGCTGACGTCCGCAAAAGCGGGCGCAGAGGAGATCGACTATGAATTACAAACGCTATCAGCCGATCGACCCGCGCGATGCGTTCACGGTAAGGCCGCGCCGCAAAACCAGAAGCGCTTTGGCCGCTGCCGAAGACGTCGATTCCCTGGCGGCATCGCAGGCGGCATTCCTGCTCGCGGTGCGTGCCGGAGTTCTGGGCCACATGCCGACTACGGAGAAGCTCAGGGAGTTTCCGTTACCCGATGTCAGGATGCTGCGGCGTTCGCGTCACCTCAAAGTTGACGAAGCCTGCCGATACCTTGGCGTGACGCAGCGTGAATTGCGGCAGGAGGCGGAACCGGATCTCGAGCGGGAAATGACGAGGGCAGTGCGTGATGTTTACGAGAAACCGTCGGCCGAGGCGGCGGCCGGCTTGTTCGAGGCGGCGATGCGAAGCGCGCACCCACTGGTTGCCGTGGCGGGCGCCGCCGGCGCTCGCGAGACCACGCGCC
Organism: uncultured Gammaproteobacteria bacterium; assembly: GCA_947258495.1. Lineage (GTDB taxonomy): Bacteria > Pseudomonadota > Gammaproteobacteria > Arenicellales > JAANXG01 > CALZGZ01. The sequence continues at coordinate 743 of CAMYIN010000099.1, read as the reverse complement.
TGCGCGGAGAGATCCGTCAGACGCTCGAGAAGGCGTACAAGAGCGATGACGCGCTGACGTCAAAACTCGCGCTGGCCGCGATGGGACAGATCGCACCTATGGCGGAGATTCCGAAACGGAAAGTCGTCAAGCCGCCGAAATCGAGGAAGCGACGCCGTAAGTCCAATACAGCCGTGGTTACGCATGGAACCTGGGCGGCGAACAATGACTGGTACCGTCCCCCGGACGGCGACTTTTACGCAGCGTTGAAATCGAATCGTCCCGATCTCGATGTGCACGACCAGAGTTTCAAATGGAGCGGGGGTTACTCGCACGGAGCACGACAGGATGGCGCGAACCTGCTCAGGCAGTGGATTCCCGACCAGGGACTCAGCGCGCCCGACTTTTTCGCGCACAGTCACGGCGCGACGGTCGCGCACATGGCCACGAAGGGCGCCGACGCCGTGAGCTTCGATCGTCTCGTCGTGATGGGCTGGCCCGCGCGCGAGCAGTTCTTCCCGGATTTCTCCCGCGTCAACCGCATTATCGATGTTCGGGTGCGCCTGGATCTCGTCATCCTGTTGGATGGCGGTGGGCAGCAGTTCAAAACGAACGCCTTCCCTGTAAAGACGCACCGCCATGGCTGGTTCGATCACAGTTCGACACACGCATCCGCCTACTGGGACGAACATGACCTCTGGGACGAGCTCTAGCCTCAAGGTGCTGCTGGCAGGCGTGTCCTGGCGCTTGTTAGGGTCTCGACG
>CAMYIN010000098.1 GCA_947258495.1 uncultured Gammaproteobacteria bacterium | reverse complement strand
GCGTGCTACCATGGTGTTTCCTTTTTCTGGTGAGCTGCAACCACGTCATGGCCCAGCAGGAAGACGTACTGCGCAGCATTGAATTCGTCGACGGACTGGCGGATGCCTGTACCTATACGGACGGTTACCTGTGCGCCGAATCGACCGAAGACAGTTTCCTGACCGCCGAGTCGGAGCGCCGCCTCGTACCCGGGGTGTATCTCGCGGCCTGGGATGTAGCCAGGCGGGATTTTGCTTCCCTCGACGATCTGACGTCGAAGCAGAAGGCATTGAAGCATTACCGCATCGGCTTCACCGAAAACGACCGGCACTACATCGTCTTGTTCCGTGCCCTACTGTTGCCCCGCCTGGTCGACGGAAGTCCTCGCGGCGTCATGCAGGTCACTTACGGACAGACCACGAAATATTGGATCGATAAGGCGTCCCTCGCCATCTCGGATCGCAAGTTTCTGAAGTAACGCTCAATCGGTAAGCATCGGCGCCTTCAATGGACGCGTCTGGCATACCGGAGCGTCCGGAGCGTACAATGCCCGCGCGCGGCGTTGAGATCACACGACCCGATACTCGTCCTCGCCGAGCCGGATCGGGAGCAGACCCGACAACAAACAATAACGGCCATCAACCGCCGTCGCAGAGCGGTCTACAAGACAACCCATGATCCAACTGCTACATCAAGGTCAGTACGCCCTGTTCATTCTGATCCTGATTGCGCTCGTGATCTCCCTTTCATTCCACGAGTTCGGCCACGCCTTTGTCGCCAAACGCTTCGGCGACGACACCGCGGAGCGTGCCGGCCGCCTGACCCTGAATCCAATAGCGCACATCGACCCCATGGGACTGTTGATGGTCGTACTGGTGGGTTTCGGCTACGCCAAACCGGTCCCCACCAATCCGCGGAACTTCAACTCCCGCTGGGCGGACCTGCTGGTGTCCGCCGCCGGACCGGCGATGAACCTCCTGCTCGCCGTAGCGGTCATCAATATCTATCTGCTGGGTTCGCGCATGGGGTGGAGCGGTCTGGCGGACCCGGGGCCGCGATTCTTTTTCGTCTTCCTCGCCCAGATCAATCTGTTGTTGATGGTCTTCAACTTGATTCCCCTGGGGGCACTGGACGGCCACTATATCCTGCCCTACTTCCTGCCGCGCCGCATGGCCCGGCAATACCGCGAGCTCAACGCCCGCTACGGCAATATATTGCTACTGGGGCTGGTGATGCTGAGCATCCTCGGCCTGCCGATTTTTCAAAACATCTTGGCCATCAGCCGCGCGCTTCTGCCGTACATTACGTTTTTCTGAGAAGTTTTCACCCGCGGCAAACCTTGTCAGCGGTCCGTCGCATCGCGTATCAACCGATGCAGTTCCCCAAATCCGGCTTTGCCGCGCGCGCGTGGCGCCTGCAGTGACGCCGCCGTCTTCGTCGCGGCATAACCGCCGCTGACCGCAATCGATATCCCGTTACATACGAAGTTGTTCGACGAGAAGGCGCCGTTGATACCGTTGCCGGTAACGGTACCCGATACGAACAGTCTTCCGGTACAGGAAAAACCCGGTTTGCTGTACTTCGAGGCCGAGCCGCTGACCACGAAAGCGTTGCCGTCCAACGTCCCCGTGACGGGTTCAATACCGGGACGGCAACATTCACGGAGCACGAGACATCAGAAGGCATCAAGACAGTGACAGTCGAAATGAACGTGCAGGGACTGAGCGACGGCAAGCACGCGGTTCACATCCACGAGACTGCGGCCTGTGAGCCCTGCAGTGCCGCTAGGGGCCATCACGATCGGAGGCCTTTCGGTCAGACCCGCCCCGACAGCGCCCAAAGCGAGGTGCCCGCTAACGACATCAACCACCCGTTCCACATGGGGGACCTCGTCAATCTGGAAGTCCGCAACGCCAAGGGAAGCATGCGGCACACCACAAACCGGATCACCCTGTCTCCCGGCCGGCTGTCCTTGTTTGACGCCGACGGCAGCGCGGTCATCGTTCACACCGGCGAAGACACGTATTGCGACCAGGAGAGCGAATTGAAAAAAGGCTGTGCCGGCGGAGCCCGTGACGCCTGCGGGATCATTCGACTCGCGCAGTAAGCCGTTATTCTGCAAGCGGTCTCCGCAACCACGGTGCCCGCGCTGGCGCCGTGGGCTTTGCGTTACGCAAATTCGCGAAATATCGAGAACGAACCGACGATATTTGTGTGTATCAAGGTCGCGATCACTTCGATGCAGCATTCATGACGTGGTTGTGTCTGCCTGAAAGCATGGAGCATCACGATCTATCGCGATAAAATAAGGCAAACGATTTGGCCTCTTGTCGGACCGCGGTGCTCAAACCGGGAGTTGAATTTGGTTATGCGGCGTAGACTTAATATAACCTAACCACCAGCTTACCGAAGTGTTCTCCGCCCCGCATTCGGTGATAGGCCGCGCGCGCGTCAGAGAACGCGAACTCTCGATCGATTACCGGCTTCATCCGGTGCTGGGAAATGGCCTTGTTCATTTCCACGAACATCTGTCGCGAGCCGACGTAAATCCCTCGCAGCGTAATCGACTTTCGCATGATGTTCGTCGGCGACACCGTCCCCTCGACGCCGGTGAGAATACCGATCAACGCAATCAGGCCGCCGACTCGCACGGCGTTGATGGATTTCTGTAAAGTCCCGGGACCGCCCACCTCGACGACACGATCAACGCCCGCGCCCCCGGTAAGCTCGATCACCCTGGAATCCCAATCCGCCGTGTCGCGGTAGTTGATGGTCTCCCAGGCGCCCAGCGATCGGGCCCTCTGCAATTTGTCGTCGCTCGACGACGTCACGACGGTGCGGGCGCCCATGAGCCGGCAAAACTGCTGCGCGAACACCGACACGCCGCCGGTACCCAGCAGGAGAACGGACTCCCCGGGCAGCACCGGGCGGGGTTGCGTCAAGGCGTGCCAGGCGGTCAGTGCCGCGCAGGGTAGGGTCGCCGCTTCCGACCACGTAAGATGCTCCGGCACCGGCACCACGCCGCGGGCGTCCAGCACCGCGTACTCGGCGAGCACCCCGGGTCTCGCGCCGCCGAGCGCCGAGGCCATTGCGGCGGCCGAAATGGGCCCCGCTTCCCAATCCTGGAAGAAGCAACTCATGACTCGATCGCCGACGCCGACACCCTCCACGCCGGCGCCAATTGCCGCCACCTCGCCCGCCGCATCCGAGTTCGGCGTCATCGGCAAAGCAAGCCTGCGGCCGACGGGATCCTCGACCGTCGAAAGATCGCGATAGTTGATCGACGACGCCTGCACCTTGATCAATATTTCGCCCGCGCCGGGCTCGGGCGGGGGAAGCTCGTTCAAAGCGAGGGCGCCAATCCCGCCGTCCGACACAATCTGCCATGCCCGCATATCGACAACCCTCCCGATCACAGGCGACCCGCAGCGAGCGAGCGCGGGCGCCGATTACGTTACTTTGTCTATAGCGACTGTTGCGAACCGGCATGCTATGTGCCGTTCGCTCAACGGTCAACCGCGGGTGCCTGGGATCGAGCTGCAATGCGTGTCCGCAACCGTGAAGCACGGATAGGTCTCCCATCTCTGCGGGACCTCTGAAAGAATTCCGGCGCACCTGAGCGAATGCGTCTGCGGCGTACCGTCGATTAACGGTGTCTTCAATCTTGCCGGGAAATCCCGTCCGCCAATTGAAAGCGCATCGGTAGCATTGTTTCATTCGCCGGTGCGGTGGCGTATTCTGCATCGGCACAGCCACTCGGAGTGTGGACGAGATTCCATGCACGATCTCAAAGCCGGACTTTTTACCAGCCTCGGACGCGTATCCGCCGTGTTGCCACGGTTCCGTGGGAAAACCCACGTGTTCCTGCTGCTCTTCAATGCCCTTGGCCTGGGCGCTCGACACGTCCTCGTCAACGCCGAGCTTCGACGCCCGATCCGCTATCGCGCCCGTCTCGATCTGCACAGCTGGCTGCAGAGAATCGCCTTTCTTACGGGTGAATACGAGGCGGACACCGCTGCGTTCCTCGTGCGTCTGCATCGCAGCCTGGGGCGGGCCGGCTTCGTTCTCGACGTCGGCGCGAACATCGGCTTGGTCTCGATTCCCACCGCGCTCCTGCTTCGACAGAGCAACGGGCATGGAACGGACGCGCCTTGCGTCGTCAGCGTGGAGCCGGTTTCCGACAACTGCCGCGCATTGCGATCCAACATCTCCCTGAACGACGCGGAAGAAGTGATTGCCGTTCTCGATGCAGCCGTCGGAGACGCAGTGAAGAGGGTAGAAATCCAGGTTGAAGGCGATCTCCAGTCCGGCGAGGGTACGGGTACGGCGAACATCATGGCGGAGGGGTCGGACTACGACTGCGTTCGAATTTCCATCGAGCTTACTACCCTGGACAGGCTGTTTGCGTCCGGCCGCATCACCGCCTCGTGTCCGGTCATGAAGCTCGATACCGACGGTTACGATCTCAAGGCCCTTGAGGGCGGAATCGAATTTCTTCGACAGGCGCGGCCGACGATCTTCGGAGAGTTTTCAGCGCATTGTCTTCGATGGCACGATCAAAGCCTCGCCGATGTGCTCCGCTTGGCGACGGAATTGGATTATCTCGTCTGGCCCCGGGTCTCGGGCGTGGAGCTCGCGTTCGCAGAAACTCTGGAGCCGGGAAGCTTCGCTCAGGATCTTCTGCTGGTTCCTTCCGAGAGCGCGGACCGCCTCGAGTGGTGCCTGCGTACTTGAGCCCCCGACGCTCGTTGCCGTGGCCCCCCGCCGCACGCTGTTGGTTTCCAGGACTTGCGGTGCGGACCACGGTCGACTACTGCCGGTGTTCGCAAGCGCCTCGAGCCGAACCCCAGCGGGCTTGCCGAATACGCATTCACGACCGCATTTTGGGCGGGCGGCGATTCCAGACACGGGTTCGGCCGATGCACTCGATTACCTCGTGATGTCTCAGAGTTCGAGTTCCGCTGCAGATAATCGCAATTCAATCCAAGTGCACCCGGACCTGAGACATCGACAGATGCGGGTCCATGAGCGTTGAATTGGTACCCGCACGCCAGCATATGGTCCGCGTTCGGCAGCATCACTGATCAACAGATCGTCTGAAGACGCGATAAATGCAAAGCACGCCTTCCGATATCGTCCATGACGACTCGCCGCCTGTACGGACGACTGCACAAGCTCGGATGGCGTATCGAGGATTGCGAGCTCATCGCCCCGACGACGCTGGAGATCAACGCGCTCAAGATAGAGCAGAACGCGGTAATCCTTGCACACTCCTATCAGACGCCGGACATCTCTGGATCGACGACGCCGCGGTGCTGGTTCGTAGAAAAAAACCCCGGACGGGTCCCGCATGATTCCCGAAAGGTCTGCATGATTTTTCGACCTAGCGGCAGGTCTTCTGGAACGCCGGGACGATGATTGCCGTTTCACCCGGGACCACGAACTCGTCTTCCCATTTGACCGTGTCGCGGTCGAATTCGATGCAGGAGCCGTGGGGGTCGGTATCGACGCTTCCGACGTCGCAGATCTCGGTGTTGTCCGGCTCGCACTCGCTCAGCAGCAGGGTTCTGCGTCGATACGGAAAGCGCCACACGCGGACCTCCAGCTCGACGCAGGCCGGGGTCCAGATCCCCAGAGGCTGCTCCGGGTCCGTCTGCAGTATGGCGTCCTGATCGAAGGCGGGATCCGTGCATAGCGTCGCCGCGCGCACGCTCAAGAACGTGCGCTCGCCGTCCCTGACCAGTCTCCCGGAACCTCGCACCTCGCCGTCGACCCTGGACACGGCAATTTTGATCGACAAGGCGTCGTTGCCGCCTTCAGCAAATGAAAAGAAATCCGGCGATTCACGGGCTTCATCACCGGCGTCGACGCCCTGCCTCGGCAACGAGCATGCCGAGATCGACCCGCACAACAGCACCACAATCAGGGAATATCGGCCCACGTAAAAGTTTGTGTCCACACTGGCGACTCGGTTCGATAGTTCGTGCTTCGCGTCCGGTAAAGCACTGACACCTGCCGCCGGTTGTTTCTTCAACGCAGCAGGGTCTTGTCCACGATGAAGTCGCGCTTCAGGGACACCGGCCGTCGAGAAGTCGCCGGAATACCTGCAGCCGCCAGCACCGCCTTGGCGCCGAGTTTATACTCCTTTGCGTCATTTCGACACCTGCGCCAGCAACTCGATGTTGCGCAGCCCTTCGCCTCCATCGACCTCCGGTGGTTGGTCGTGCTCGATTGCCTCTAGAAAGTCCCGGATTTCGCCGACGTAAGGATTGCATACATCGAAATCGAGCCGGCCCTCCCGGGTCTCGATAGTGCCTGCGCCGAAGCGGGTGAGCGTATCCTCGCAGCGGATAAAGCCGTCGCTGCCGTACACCTCGGCGCGGCTGGGCGCGTCGATCAATACCGAGGAGCAGAACTCGGCGGTGGCGCCGGACTCGAAGCGCAGCGTTACGATCGCGGTCTCGTCGTGGGGCCCGTTCCATACCTCGCGGCTGACGATACCGGCGAGTGCGACCACTTCGCCGCACTCGGGCACCATGACCCAGCGGATCAAGTCGAGGCAGTGGGTACCGACGGCGGACAGGCTCCACCAACTTGCGTTCTCCCGCTGCGCGCGCCAGTCGCGGGCGTCGGCGGCCTGGAAGGTCCAGTGTGCACGCATGTGGCGAAGCGTTCCAATGCCGCCTGCGCGGATGTGCTGCAGCATCTTGCGGTGGCCGGCGTGCCAGCGGAGATGATAACCCACCCCGAGTTGGACCCCGGCATCCCGGCACGCCTGCACCATGGCCCGCCCCCCCTCGACGCTCACCGCCATCGGCTTTTCGGTCAACACGTGCCGGCCGGCACGGGCGGCGGCGATGACCTGCCCGGCGTGCAGTCCGTCCGGCGTGGCGACGATCACCGCGTCCAGGTCGGGATCGGCCAGCAGGGACTCGAGGGTGTCGTGGGCGGAACGGGGCGCCGCGGCGGCGTGGCGCCGGGCAAACGCCTGCGCGCGGTCCCGATCGCGGCTGAGGACACTCCACAGACGCGCGCCCTCGACCTCCCGCAATGCGGGCGCGAGCGCCTGGTCGGCGATGCCGCCGGTACCGAGTATTGCGATATTTCTAAGCATGGATCGAACATCCTATACCAAACCGTGCCTGCGTCGCAGCGGGATCGACGCGTTACACGCTTCAGGATATTCAGCACCAATATGGATACCGCGCGCAAGGCGTTGCGCGCACCGTTTCTCGGCATCCGCTCCGGGACCGCGAGCCGGGCCTTCGATCCTATTTGATACCCGCAACCTGCACGCAGTTGCCGCTTTGATCCTTCGCGCGGTAAAGCGCCTCGTCTGCTCGCAGGAACAAGGATTTCGCGTCGTCTTTTTGCGTCGAGGAGGCAACGCCCATGCTGACCGTGACCATGAACCTTCCGCTGCTCGACATGCACGCAATTTCCGCGACGTTTTGACGAATGAGATCGGCAAGCCTGGCGGCGCTTCGCCGCGTGGTGTTGCTCAATAATATTGCGAATTCATCACCACCGAACCGCGCAACGATATCGGTCTTCCGCAGCGATCTGGTAACGCAATCGGCGACCGCTTTGATCAGGGTATCTCCCATGTCGTGACCGTACTCGTCGTTGACTTTCTTGAGACCGTCGATATCGAGGATCACCAGCGACAATCGTGTTTTATGACGTCGCGCGAGACCGAGTTCGCGGAGCAGCGTGGTTTCCATGACGCTTCGGTTGTACACACCGGTTAGGGGATCCGTCAGCGACGCTTTCAAAGCGCCTTCGTACTGCAGCGCATTGCGCAGGGGATACACGAGGCTCGAAAGCAGGTGCTCGAGCAACGCGACTTCCCTGGAGGTGAACGGCTTGCCACGGGTGAAGGTCAGCAGCCCCAATTCCTGCTTTTCAACGAATAATCGGAAGCTGCGGGCGTATCGAGCGCTCCGCCCCACGGAGACGTCTATGTCGCGGTGTGGATCGCGGTAGTGCATACTGCTGTGCGGCACCGCTGCACCGACTTCCCGTGAAAACAAGCGGGTGAGCTGTTTGAGCTCGAGTGTGGTCTGCAGCACGACCGCGGTCCTGAGCACCTGCTGGAATCGCTTCGCGTCGCCACCGGCGGATGCGGTCCGCCGGGCCAGACCCGCGACCGTCCGGGCAAATCCCGAACTCGTGCCCGCAAACTCAACTATCTCTTCTACGCGCAACGGTTCCGTCGCACTCAAGGCGCCCATGGCTCAGGCCTCCGACCGTGGAATCGACAAGGCAAAGATTTACATTGATGATAAAACAAATACTTAGACCATAATTTTCATCTTGTCCAGAACATTTCCACGCTAAATATAGATAAAATGGCGGCAGACCACACGGCCCGTCCGCGTGGAAACGGCCGTTTCGCCGGTCAGCGCCTCCAACGGTCGGGGCCGGGCTTTCTCTTGTCGGCGATCCACGCTAACGTGTCGTCCCGCGCGGCTTAACCGTGCACGGGATCCGCCCTTGATAGCCTCAGCGTAAATCGACCCACTCGTGATCCGCGTCATTCTTTCCGCGGCGTGCATGGCAGGGCTCTTCGTCCTGTCGTCGATACCTGGATACACCCACACCGCGGACTGGGGCGGTCTCGCCTGGCTCGTGGCACAGACCCCGCCACTGTTGCAGAAGACCATGCACGTGCTGCTGTACGCGGGACTCGCCTGGCTGTTGTTCTGGACGCTCGAACCTGCGCGGTTTGCGCCGCGTTTTCGCGCCCTGACGGCCTTCGTCGTCGCCGTCGCATTCGGCGCGTTCAACGAGTGGCACCAGCTCGCGTTGCCCGGCCGGTTCGGTACAGTCTGGGACGTCGTGTTGAATGCGGGCGGCGCGGCCGTCGGCGTAATCGTTGCGGTGTTGCTGTAGCGCCGCAGCTGCGCGGCGAACCGGTTTTTTCGTGGTTTTTCCTTGATGAATTCTAGCCTGCGTTTGTCACCTGGCGCCCAGCTACTTTTCATGGCACGCCGCTGAGACACCCGCAATTCCGGTTCAATGAAAAACCTACTCAGACCATTGGCACAGCTCTTTGAGAATAGTAGCTGGGCTGTCCCGGTCCCGGCGGGTCCAGGCACGCCCGAACTTGGGCTTCACTCGATCCACAGCTACGGCTATGCATCGCATTCCAACCCGGGTTCGGCCGCATCCGTCCTGCGCCATCCTCAGGGATGCTGGGAAAAATGCAGGCTATTGTCCGTCCCGCACCGAGGCGTCGCCGTCGGTGTGACGACGCCGGTCGGACTGGGGCCGCAGACGTCGAACGTGCGTCGTTCCCCTCAGCGGCACTTGAGGCCCAAGCGCCACAGGCTGCGACACCTCCTGCTACGGAGTCGACTCCGCAAATGCAGCGGATCCTTGCCAATGCCGATGGAGCTCTTTTCTGCCTGCCCCTCCGTGTGCCTACGTTTTTCCGCCCTATCTTGCGCGCTTGCATCGGGGGTATCGACGATCTGCGTTGATTCGTTTCGCGATTGCGTTCTATGGGAGTCGTCGAGCGGGTAGGTGTAATCGGGATCCGCAACGTAGGTGACGTTTCCGCGCTCGTCGACTTGCTTTATGAATTGAGCTTGGGCGGATATCGCCACGGATAAGAAAAGAGGAAACAATATCAGGTACTTCATCAGACACTTCCGCGACCCCGTTATTGTTAATATTAGTGCGAATCCCGGCGAAAACTAGCGGCGATGTCGCCGGCCACCCGAGGCTGGCGGAACGGCGTCCAGATCCGGTACCGAGGTTGACCGAGAACAAGTCCCGGCTGCATCGAATTACCTGCGTCGCTCCGTGCGGTCGCTGCGCCTGCGACGATTTGTACGGGAAACCCTGCCGTCGAAGGGAGAACCGATGTCTATCGCAGTTTCGCGATGGAGAAGATCCCCTCCTTTTTTGTGATGGGCGTCACCGATCTGGATCGGAAAATCTGCTAACGTGGGACTACTCAGGAGATGTTAAAGGGGGTTATTGGGAAGGCCGCCAAAAAACGGTGGCCTTTTTTTTTAGCGAAACAGCGACACGCTCCGCCCAAGCGCGGAGATTGTTCCGCGAACCCGCGGCCCGAAGTGCCTCCAGGTCAGGCCTAGACCCGCACACCTCTTCAGGAGCCCCTACACGCAGCCGGAGAGCGGCTCGCTATAGCTCTCGATCCCGCCTCCACGCGACAACGACCCATGCTGTCGGTACGGCGGCGTTTTTACCGCAAAATGCGAGCCAAACGAGCAGTCCGGCTACCAGACCCGGGGGCCCCTTTAGAAGAAAATCAAAGACACGATCACAATTTCGGACTATCGTACTCCGTTCTCGCAAGGTTCTGGTCGAACGGGAGGTATTGCTCGATGAACGAAAAACCCCAATCAGGCATCAATATCGATACGCCGGAAGGCGAAAGCCCCGAACAGGATTGGATCAGGCGCGATTTTGATTCATACAAGCTCTGGTACAACAGTCGTTATCCCTACGAGGCGATCATTCGTTGCTACGACCGCGGCAACCTCGTCGGAAAGCTGGCGTTCCTGGAGGATGCGGACCTGCCCATGCACAACCACTACAGCCGCGAAATACCCTTGATTCATTATCCGCTGCATCGCTTCCAGGATATCCTTGCGTTGCTGCAGCAGGAACATCCCGTACATTTCCTGTACAACACGCTCAATCACACCGGCCATATTGTGGTCGAAGCGGTGCGTCCGGCTACCGACAAGGATTGACGCTGGGCGAGACATCGCTCAAACGGGAGATGTGACCGTGTCTGCATCCCGTTATTCTCGAAGCAGTTCCGGCCTGACCATCCAATCGATCTGCCAACGCGCGTCGGTCTTGCGCTCCAGACAGACGATGCTTCCCGGTTCGTAGGCGGTGATGATCCTGTCTTCATCGCCCACCACCAGATGCGAAACCAGTTTCGCCATGAACGGCAGGTGACCGACGACGAGGGTATCTCTGTCCCAGCTCTCGCTCTGCCAATCAAACGCCTTGGGATTGTCGTTGGGGTTGATGAGGCCACTGGTCTCCGCTTCCAGCCCCGGCGCCACCGCGTTCGCCAGGATCTCCGCGGTCTGCGCGGCCCGCAGCTTGCCGCTGTGCATCACCCGGTGGACGCCGACACCCGCTCGCTCGAGGAATGCGGCCAGTCTTTCTATATCCTTCCTGCCCCCGTCGGTCAAAGATCGGTCGGCGTGCACATCCTTGGCGTAAGCCTCGCCATGTTGTACGAGATAGAGTTTCATATTTGCGACCTCCCAGGCGCTCTATGGATCCGACGGCGATTGTGCGTGACCGGTCTGCAGATGGGTTGGTACTGAATCATTGCATGCCCCCCGAGTGACGCAACATCCTGATGCGCCGCGGCACGGATTCGCTGTGACCCTCCACCGCCTGCATCTGGGTTTCGAAGAAGTGACTTTCGTCGTCGGGATTCTGCTTCAACATCTTGTCGAAGATGACATTGACCTCTCCCTGCTCCAACTCCTCGGTGATGCGAAGCGCCTCGTCGAGCGTCACGGCGTCGACGCGCCGATGAATATCGCGCAGAGATTTCAGCAATCCGCGGATTGTCGGATCCCGCATTTGCGGAATGAAGATCACCGACGACCTGAACTTCACCGTGTAAAGGCAAAGCGTCATGAGGCGACTGTGTTCCTCCTCCTGGCGCAGCTCTTCGAAAAACTCGCGTGCGGCGGCATGGTCTTTGAATTTGTCCGCCATCCTCGCGTAGATGCGCGCGACCCGCAGTTCGATCAAGGCCGCAATCCGGTACGCGCGGCCCAGGTAGCCCGGCATGGGAAACGCGCGCGCGGCGTAGGAGTCGACGACCTGCTCCAGCAGGCTCGTGCGTCGCTTCAGCAGCATGCTAAACCAGACACCGACGCCGAACAGCCGGCTGATCTCCAGCGGGTGTTTCAGGCAGTAGTCTCGGTCTACGAGTGCGGTCATCGTGCCCTGCCGCGGCGGATGCTTTCGGACGCTATCTAAGCAGAGCCGGGGTACTTTTGGAAGGGCGTGGCAGGCAGAATTCGGGAGGCCGATATCCGGATGGCCGCTCGGCCGCGCCGCCTGGCGTCGGACGCGTACGCGCTGTACGAGGCCTTCCGCCCGGAGGTTCCAGGCGGCGCAAAGGGCTGGGGGGCCCGAGGACGCCTGAGCCTCGACAAGATCCGAAAGTTGAGCGAGACCTGAGCCGGCTGCGCAGCGGCATCGGACAAGCCGCCCTACATGCGGATTTCAAATTCCAGGTGCCACGTCTGGTCGCGCTTCACGAACCGATATTCTTCGCGCTCGATCACGCCGTCCTTTTCCGGTCGGCACTCCGGATCAAATTCGAGTTCCGCGGGGAAGCGAGGCGAGCTCAACGCCGCGAAAAACAGAACCACGTAGCGCGAATAGGGCCCCAGACATTGTTACCAGGACTTCCAGTCACCCCGCACCAAATACCGCGCCGCAGAGCGCCACACGCCCTGCGGGCTGCTCTGATCCGTGCACGCTCGACTCGCAGGGTGGAACAGCGCCTGTAACAGAATCCGGGCGATTCCCGATCCCTAATGCAGTGCACAGTTCTTCATGATTCCGCCCCGATTGACCGTCGTGGTTTGTCAATGCGAGCGCGAAGCAAGCAGCGTCGAGCAACGTTGCTCTCGAGACCGGAGTTGTAGTCGGTTCTTCGCCAGCAGCACCTCTCCCATTCGGGTGAACTTTCCCAACGTCGTCGGAGACCATGCACGGATAGCGATCGATTCCCGATTGGTTCCGCCCGCAATACCTGTACAATCCCGCGCTCACAACTTGGAACCCGAACCATGAACATACTGAAGCACCTGACCGCCGCCGCGTTGCTGCTTGCAGCCGCTGCCTCGGCCTCGGTCCTGGACAAAGAAAAACGCTAGGCGGATCAGATCGTCGATGAACTCATATGATTGACTCGGTCCGACCCCGAGAGCACCCGAGTTACGTCGCCTGTCAGGAGTGCGACCTGCTGGAACACGTGAGACCGATCCCGCAGGGCGGCGCCGCGCGTTGTAGGCGCTGCGGCGCGTTGCTCTACCGCAGCCGGTGCAACAGCCTCGACCGGACGCTGGCGTTCACCGTGGCGGGCCTGATCCTGTTCGCCATCGCCAACACGTTTCCGTTTCTCGCCTTCGAAATGGAGTCGTTGGGCACGGAGACCAGCCTGATCACCGGAGTCCGGGAACTGTACGCCCAAGGAATGTGGGGACTCGCCGCGGTGGTGCTGCTGACCAGCGTAGTAGTG
>CAMYIN010000097.1 GCA_947258495.1 uncultured Gammaproteobacteria bacterium | reverse complement strand
GCAGCGCCGGCAGCGCCCGTTTCCGTTGCCATTCGCGGCGCAGCAGGCTCGGCTCGTCCATCACGTCGCGCAGACCCAGAATGTTAACGGTTCCCTGCTCCTGCAGGCGTTCCAGGGTGGGAACGATCTCGCCGCGCAGTCCCAACGGCTCTTTGTCGACGATGAAAAAATCGGGTTCGAATATTTCCGCGGTATGGCGAATGATGGAGGCGCGCATCGCCAGCGTCTGCTCCAGATCGATGTGTAGACCGAGCGAGGTATATTGGCCATTGTGCAGCTTGATTACACCCGGAATACGCACGAAGTCGACGCGGGCGCGGTAATCGAAACTGCCGATTATCGGTGAACCCGAAAGAATCAGCACCGAAAGTCCCTTGTATTTTTCAACCAGCGCATGAGCGATGGCCCGGCACCTGCGCAGGTGTCCGAGACCGAAGGTGTCGTGACTGTAGATGAGTACTCGGCCTTCATTGAGTCGGTCACTCATGATGGATCTCCCCGTGCTGTCCTGTAGGCGAATAGTACATGGCGAATTGATCCGGCGCACCATCCCCCCCGGACGCATTTTTCTCCCATCGCCCGCCCCCGGAGGAGGCTCGCGCGGCGGCAGGCCGCGCGAGGCGGCGAGAAAATCCGGCCCAACTTTGGTTGCGTCGAACGGTCTATTACTATCGACGACCGGTTTTTACACTGAAATCCGCCAGGGTCACCGATATGCTGGACAACCTACGCAGTTTTATCTCCGCCGCGGCGCGCAACCGTGAGACGCGGCTGCCACCGCGCGTGCTTCGCGCGATTCGCACGCAGCAGGACACGAGCGAGGTCCTGATTGGCTGGATCCAGCTCGGTGTCGTCAGTGTATTCGCCGTTCTCTACACCCTCGCACCAAAGACCTTCAGCGCGGATGTAGAATTCGCCCCGGTCCCGTGGGTCTTGAGCGCCTATTTTCTATTTACCGTCATGCGCCTTGTCCTGGCGCACAACAGAAGCATGCCCGATTGGCTGCTCTATCTCTCGGTCGTGGTCGACATCGCGTTGTTGTTCGGATTGATATGGACGTTTCACGTGCAGTACGACCAGCCGCCGTCGTTTTACCTGAAGGCGCCCACCTTGCTCTATGTCTTCATATTCATCTCGCTGCGGGCGTTGCGCTTTGAGGCGAGATTTGTCGCCATCGCCGGTATCGTGGCCGCCCTGGGCTGGCTTCTGATGGTGTGGTACGTGGTCCAGTCGAACGACAGAGGGGACATGGTGACTCGGGATTACATCGAATACATGACGTCCAACAGTGTGTTGCTAGGCGCGGAGTTCGATAAAGTGATCTCCATCCTCATGGTGACGACCATACTTGCCATCGCCCTTTACAGGGCCCGTGGACTGCTGGTGCAGTCGGTCGTCGAGAGCGCGGCGGCGCGTGACCTGTCGCGCTTCGTTCCCGACCAGATCGCACGCCAGGTCAAGACATCCGACCACGTGATGACCGCGGGGGAGGGCGAGGTGCGTGAGACCACCGTCCTGTTCGCGGACGTGGAGGGATTCACGACCATCTCCGAAAACATGTCTCCCAGCGAATTGATCACCGCGCTCAACGAATTCTGGACCGCGGTGGTCGAACCCATCGAACGATTCGGCGGCGTCGTCAACCAGTTTCAAGGCGACGCCATTCTCGCGAGCTTCAACCTGCCCCAGGCCGATGCCGCGCACGCGGCAAAAGCCGTCAGCGCCGCGATCAGCATCCAACAGGTGCTGCGGGACCGAACCTTCGGCGCCGGACTGAGCCTGCATTCCCGCATTGGCATCAATACCGGCGTCGTTGTGGGTGGCCTGGTGGGCACCATGGACAGGTTGAGTTATACCGTTCTGGGTGACGATGTGAACCTGGCGGCGAGATTGGAACAGCTGAACAAGGAATACGGAACCCAGATCCTGTTATCGGAAAACACCTACCGACTCGCCGGTCCGGCGCGCTTCCCATTTCGAAAAATCGGGGACGTGCAGGTTCGAGGAAGGAAGGCCAACACCACGATCTACACCGTGGATATCGACGCCGACTCGGGTGTTTAGCTGCCGCTGAGCGCCGGTACGGGAAAACCCCTTCCCCGGTACCGGTATCCTGCCGGCAGTTAGGTATCGCCCTGCTGGTATTTTCTCAGCGCGGCAAGGGCTTCTTCGTACTTGTGCAGCGTCTTTGCCAGACGATCACTCAGCAGACGCATTATGTCGAGCGCGATCTCGGAGTTTTCGGATATCAGTTTCAGCAGGGTTTCCGCCGTCAATCGAAGCACGCGGACGTTACCCCGCGCCCGAATCGTCGCCGATCGCGGCGCCTTATTCAGGATACCCATCTCGCCGATGAGTTCGTTCTCTCCAAGCACAAAGCTCGGTTCGTTGCCGTCGCTATGGGTCAACACTTCGACCTCACCTTCGAGGACCACATAGGCGCAATCCGATTGATCGCCTTCGTGGAACAGCGCCTCACCGTCTTTGAACGTGACCGCATCGCTGGTAAACGCCAACAACTTCAGCTTGGCCGAGGGCAGATTGGCGAACATCGGAATCTTCCCGAGTACCCCCGCTTCGGCGATCAGACTCACGACCCGTAATTCCGGCCTATCGTGCCCATATTCTTAAGGTTGACACGCCATTCCGGGCAGATCAACCTCTCTCCGATCATTCCCGTTCAGAAGGGTTAAAATAACGCCATGATGGGCGAGCCGGTGACGAAGAACGACCCGCGCACGACGATTCGATACCTCTTGTGCTGTCTCCTGTGGGTGGCGACGGCTTTCGCGACGGCGTCCCGGGCGGCGCCGGACACGAGTCCCGACTCCTCTTTTGAGGACCTGCTCAACCGTTGGAACGCCACCCTCGAGTCCGGTGAACGCATCCTTCGCCAGCCGAGTCTCGGCAGGCAGGAAATCCGTCTGCTGCTGGAAAGCATCCAGGTGGTGCGGGAGTCGGCGCTGGAACTGCGCGATCGGGCCAGGCTCGAGTACGGCCGGCAGCAGAAGCTGCTGAACGCCTTGGGCCCGGCGCCCGGCGAGGGCGCGCCGCCGGAAGCCGACGACGTTGCCGCGCGGCGAGCCGCCATCAACCACGAGCTGGCCCGCTTCGACAGTCAGATCAAGCAGAGCAACGTCGTGCTGGCGCGTGTCAACGACCTGCTGCAGCGGGTCGCCGAAGTCGAATACGGGACCGTCGCGCGTGTCCTCAGCCAGCGCTCACCTTCCGCTTTTTCCCCGACGATCCTAGCGCAAGCGATGGGGCAGACTCCGCAACGTCTCGACGATCTCTCGCGTTCGGCGTCGGAGTGGTGGTCGCAGAAAGACTTTGCGCAGGACCGCAGCGCCCGCTTCACGATATTGATCCTGGTGCTGGTCGTCACTTTCAGCGCCTGGTGGATCGGTCGCTATTGGATTCTCGATCGATACGGACGCAAACCCGGCATCGACGCTCCCACGTCGCACCAGAAGTTCGTCGCCACCTTCATGGAGAGCGCCGCGCGCATCGTTCTTCCGGTGGTCGCGATCCTGCTGCTGAGGGTCATCGCATTGTCCGTGATCGCGCTGGATCACGACTTTCGAACCATCACCGACAGACTTACGGTGGCGGCGCTGCAGTTCGTGATCATCACCGGATTATCCGCGGTTACCCTCGCCCCGCACCAATCGCGCTGGCGTATCACGCAATTCACCGACAAAGCGGCGGTAAGGCTCGACCGCAGCCTGCGAATACTCGCCGGAACCGGGCTGTTGGTGCATGTGATCATGGCAATCAGCGGCATCGACATACGCGAACCGCTGCTCGTCAGCCGCTTATCCGAAGCGCAGGCGCCGAATGAACTGTCCGCCGTCGTCTCCACGGTGGCGTTGCTCGTCATCGGCGTGCTGCTGCTGAAACTGCTGCGTCCGGGCAACTGGCGTTTCGTCGATACGCGCGACGAGTCGAACCCCGAGCGGCCTCCAGGGTTGATCTTCCGAACAATCTTCAATCTCGCCCGGCTGGGCTTGATCGTCGGCATGGTGGTCGGCGTCATCGGCTATCTCAATTTCGGCCTGTTCGTCACGAAACGCATATTTTGGACGCTCGCACTGCTCGCAATCGCCTGGCTGATCCATGGAATCGTATCGATGGGGATACGCGAAGCGACGTCGGACAGCAACGCGTTTGGTTCATGGGTACGTAGACGTGTGGCGCTCGACGACACCGGCAGTGCACGCCTGGTGTTTTGGATCGGTCTGTTCGCCGACACGCTGCTGGTTTTGTCGATACTGGTGCTGTCGCTATTGATTTGGGGAATGTCGTGGGCGGAATTGAAACCGAGATTCACAAACCTGATCTACGGTACCAAGCTCGGCAGTTTCGAGTTCTCCCTGATCAACATCGGCATCGCCGTTCTCGTCTTCGTGCTACTGCTTATCGGCGTCCGCATGATTCAGCGCCTGTTGTCGAGCCGCGTTCTAGTACAAACGAATCTGGACATCGGCGTACGCGATGCGCTGACGTCGGGCGTCGGTTATGTCGGTATCGTGCTGGCCGCGCTGATCACTTTCTCCATGCTCGGGCTGAACCTCAGCGAACTCGCAATTATCTTCGGTGCGTTGTCGGTCGGTATAGGTTTCGGTCTACAGCATGCGGTCAATAATTTCGTGTCGGGGCTGATTTTGCTCATTCAACGACCGATCAAAGCCGGCGACTGGATCGTAGTCGGCGGCAACGAGGGTTACGTCAAGCGGATTAACGTTATCGCCACGGAAATCCAGACCTTCGACAACGCATCCTTGATCGTCCCGAACAGCAACCTGGTGACAGCGGAAGTCATGAACTGGATGCATCGCAACTCCGTGGGGCGCGTAGTTATCGCCGTCGGGGTTTCCTACGGATCCAATCCGGAACAGGTACGCGACCTGCTGCTCGAATGCGCGGACGAACATGCCGATGTAATGCGCAAACCCGCGCCTCATGTGATCTTTAAGGACTTCGGGAACAGCTCTTTGGACTTCGAGTTGCGATTTTACATACGCGACATAGATCAACGTCTGCGCATCGCCAGCGAAATGCGCTTCGCCATCAAAAAGACGTTTGACGCCGCAGGCATTGAAATTCCCTTTCCGCAACGGGATGTTCACATCCGCGATATCGGAAACGCCGCCGACTGGGCGCAGACCGGAACCTCGGCGGCGTTGTCCGCTGAACGCGAAAAGATCACCCGCATTCGCCGCCCGGCGGACAGCGGAGCGGAGGGCGACGGAAACGAGGTCCAGGGCGGCGACCGGCGGGAGCGGGGCACTTGACACATCACCCGCGCAGCGGCGACACAGAACCGACACGACACCCACAATAAGGAGGCACACATGCAGCTCAGCAGCGACAGTTTCCGCGACGGCGGTCCCATCGACAGCGAATTCGCTTTCTGCCGGCCCGACCCAGCTTCCCATGCGGGTCTGTCGACGAACCGCAACCCACACTTGCGATGGGACGACGTCCCTCCGGGGACACGGTCGTTCGCGCTGATCTGCCACGATCCCGACGTACCCAGCAGGCCGAACGATGTCAACAAGGAAGGCCGCACCGTGCCGGCGGATCTGCCCCGGGTGGATTTCTTTCACTGGGTGCTGGTCGACATCCCGGCCTCGCTGCGACAGATCGAGGCCGGCGAGGATTCCGAGGGCGTCAGCGTACGCGGAAAAGACCAGGTCCCGGGACCGGGCGGCGCGCGCCGGGGGCTGAACAACTACACCGACTGGTTCGAAGGCGACGCCGACATGAAGGGTCAATATTTCGGCTACGACGGACCGTGCCCACCCTGGAACGACGCCATTAAACACCGATACGTATTCGGCGTGTACGCGCTGGACGTCGAGCGCTGCGCGGTGGAGGGCGCATTTACCGGCGCCGACGTCTTGACCGCCATCGAGGGCCACGTCCTCGCCAAGGCGAGCGTCACCGGAACGTACAGCCTCAACCCCAAGGTCTCGGCGTAGAACCGGTGCAGCGTGTTGGCGCGCGCGGCGGGTGCGCGCTCACGAAGACCTGGGTCCGTGACCAATCGGGTAGCGGCCGCTGCCGCGCCTGAACGGAATCGACAACATCCCGGGCAGATCTACGCAGACCGTCACGTCCCGCAAATCGTCGATGCCGATGGTCATGCCGGCATGACCGTCCTCCGGCTGATCCCGGTAGGTACCGAACAGCCGATCCCACCACGGCAGATTGAAACCGAAGTTGCTGTTGGTTTCGTGCCGTCGGATCGAGTGGTGCACACGATGCATGTCCGGCGTCACCACGAGCCATCGCAGCCATCTGTCCAGGGTTACCGGTATCGCCACGTTGGAGTGGTTGAACATGGCGGTGGCGTTGAGCAGCACTTCGAACATCAGTACCGCCAACAGCGGCGGACCGAGCGCGAAAATCACGCCGAATTTGATGCACATCGAAAGCAGGATCTCGATGGGATGGAAGCGCGATCCGGTGGTGACATCGAAGTCCAGATCGGCGTGGTGGGTGCGATGCAGGCGCCAAAACGCGGGCACCGCGTGAAACATCACGTGCTGGAGATACACCACCAGGTCCAGGATCAGGACGGACACCGCGAACGCTACCGGGTACGGAAGCGATAGGTGGTTCAGCACGCCCCAACCGTGTTCGGCCGCGAAGATCGCCGCGCCCACCGCCGCGGCGGGAAAGATCAGCCGCAAAAGCAGCGTATTGAAGACGACGATTCCGATGTTGCTCGCCCAGCGGCGCAATTTTGCGACCGTCAAGGCCCTGCGCGGCGCGGCGATCTCCCAGGACGCCATCAGCACGAACACGCCGACGAAAAACCCGATCCGGATGGCCCCCTCGTTGCTCAAAATGAAATCGTGAACGGACATTTACCGTGTCCCCGGGACGATGGCGGCGGCACCGCGGCGGCGACGCAGGGGATCGGCGCGCGGCGACACCGGTCGGTGATCAGGACGGCGCGATCTCCCGATTCTCGGTAAAACGCCAGGGCGATCGGCGGGCAACGCAATACGTCACCCGGAACCGAGAGCGTCGCGCACCCGTTCCAGACGGGCCCGCACCTCTCTCCCTAGATCCGCCATTTCCGCCCTTTGAACGATCCCGAGTACCGCCTCCGGGTCCATGAACGCGACTGTTACGGTCCCGTTCTCCTCCCGCACGACGACGTTGCAGAGAAGCAGCAGACCGATATCCGGATCCGCAGTCAATGCCCGATTCGCCAGCGGCGGATTACACGCGCCGAGGATTACGTAGGGGTCCTTGTCGATCCCCAATTTCTTCTTCAGGGTCGCCTGCACGTCGATCTCGGTCAACACACCGAATCCTTCATTTGCCAGTTCTTCGGTGACGCGTGAGACGACTTCGTCGAAGGCGCCCTTAACCTCTACGGTGAAGCCGTAGCTTGGACCTGTCATTGAAAAAACCTCCAGTTTGACAATAGGAACTTAGCCGTTGCCGAGAACAGACGCCGTCGTCCATGCCGGCAGACGATCCGCGCGCAAGCCGCCAACCAGAGCATCGACGGTTCCGCCACCGAGCACACAGTAAACGTGTCCGACCCGCAGGATGACGGCTGGTCGCCCACAGCGGACGCCGGAAGCGGGACCGCACAAGCAGCACCGGCGCTATCGCTTCACGCCGTCACGCCCAAACGTACCGGCATGCGGCGCCGACCCCACGCACCGGGCGGCCCATGGAACACCCCGGCACACCGCGTGCCGCAACTGCGGCAATGGCCGTTGTCGTCCAGGTGCCACTCGTGCAGCTCGTACCAGTCGCGTCCGATAAGCTTGACGCCGCAGTGGTGGCAGTAGGTGCTGCCCCCGGCTTCGTCGTGGACGTTTCCCGTATACGCGTAGCGTACCCCGTTTTTCATCGCGATCTCGCGGGCCCGGGTCAGCGTTGCGGGAGGCGTCGGCGGCTTGTCGCGCATCTTCCAGTCGGGATGGAAGGCGGTGAAATGCATGGGCACGTCCGCACCCAGACGACTCACCACCCACTGCGTCATCGACTCGATCTCGGCCGAGGAATCGTTCTCTCCCGGTATCAGTAACGTCGTCAGCTCCAGCCAGACATCGGTTTCGTGCTTGATATGCTCCAGCGTTTCCAGCACCCGCGCCAGGGAACCGCCGCAGATCTTCTTGTAGAACGTCTCCGTGAACGCCTTCAAATCGACATCGGCGGCGTCCATGTATCGGTAGAATTCCCGGCGCGGTTCGGAGCAGACGTAACCGGCCGTGACCGCTACGGACTTGATGCTTTGCTCCCGGCAGGCCCGGGCGATGTCAACGGCGTATTCGTGGAAGATAACCGGGTCGTTGTAGGTGAAGGCAACGCTGTGGCAACCCAGTTCCCGAGCGACGTCGGCGATGCGCCCCGGTGACGCGCTGTCCGCCAAAGTATCGATTTCCCGCGACTTGCTGATATCCCAGTTCTGACAGAACTTACACGCCAGGTTGCATCCGGCGGTGCCGAAGGACAGCACGCTGGTGCCCGGGAGGAAGTGATTGAGCGGCTTCTTTTCTATCGGATCTACGCAAAAACCGCTGGATCGGCCGTAGGTGGTGAGCACGATCTGGTCGTTCTGGCGCATGCGGACGAAACACAGTCCACGCTGACCTTCACGCAGGCGGCAATAGCGCGGGCAGAGGTCGCATTGAACGCGACCGTCGTCGAGGACGTGCCAGTATTTGGTCGCAACGGTATCGTGCAGGGCGCCCATTGCTCTACTATGCGGCCCGCTAACGCCGACTTCAAGCTGCGATGCCTGCACGACGGCGGGCACGGGATTATAATTATCGGTTAATATACCTAGGAACACACGTTGAGTTTGGTCATGTCACACGTGCGTCCGCCCGCAGTTGCGGGCATGTTCTACACCGACGATCCCGTGCGCCTGCGCCGGCAGGTCGACGGGTTTCTCGCCGACGCCAAGCCCGCCCACCACGTCCCCAAGGCCGTTATCGCACCACACGCCGGGTACATCTACTCGGGACCGGTTGCCGGCTCCGCCTACGCCGCGCTGAAGTCCCTGAGCACGCGCATACGCCGAGTGGTCCTTGTCGGCCCTGCGCACCGCGTGCGGGTAAACGCAGTGGCGGCCAGCAGCGCCCGGGCGTTCGCGACACCGCTGGGCGAGGTGGCGGTCGACCAGGAGACGATGCGCACGCTGGTGGAGGAACTCGATTTTCTGGTCTTCATGGACGAGGCCCATGCCCCGGAGCATAGTCTCGAGGTGCACCTGCCGTTCCTGCAGACGGTGTTGCGGGATTTTTCGCTGCTGCCCTTCGCCGCCGGTAACGCTGATCCGGTGGACGTCGAGCGGCTGCTGGAGCGGCTCTGGGGCGGGCCCGAGACGCTGATCGTAATCAGCTCCGATCTCAGCCACTACCACGAGTACGACGACGCCCGGCGCCTCGACGGCGTCACTACGAGCCACATAGAACGCCTGGACCCGACCGGTCTGAGCGGGGAAAACGCGTGCGGCCAGATTCCGATCTGTGGCCTGCTGCGGGCCGCGACGCGCCACCGATTACAGGTGGAAACCCTCGACGTGCGCAACTCCGGAGATACCGCGGGTCCGCGCGACCAGGTAGTAGGCTACGGCGCGTACGCTTTCTTCGAACCACACACTGCACAGGCACTGGACGAGTCCGACCGCTCGCGGCTTACCGAACTCGCCAGAGAATCGATCAAACACGGGCTTGAAAACGGTAAGGCGTTGTCGGTATCGATGGAAGAATGGCCGCAATCGCTGCGCAGGCACAAGGCGAGCTTTGTCACGCTGAAGAAACAGCAGGCCCTGCGCGGCTGCATAGGCAATCTCGAGGCAAGCCGGCCACTGGTCGAGGACATCGCCGAAAACGCCTACGCCGCGGCGTTCCGCGATCCCCGGTTCCCCAGGCTCACGGAGGCCGAGCTGGACCAACTGGAGATCGGCATTTCCGTGCTCTCCGCGCCGGAAGAGCTGGCGTTTCGCAGCCAGCAAGACCTGCTCGATCAGCTGCGCCCCGGCGTCGACGGCTTAATATTGACGGAAGGAAGCCGCCGCGGGACGTTTCTACCCAGCGTGTGGAACAACATTCCCGACCGCAGGAGTTTTCTCGAACAGCTCAAATGCAAGGTCGGCCTGGATCGGGATCACTGGTCCAGCCGGCTGAAGGTGGAACGCTACACCACCGATTCCTGGTAAACGCTGCCGTTTGCGGTAGCGCGCCGGACCTATTTCCTGCCGCCCCTCCTTATGACCTTTTTTCCCTCTATCCAGTTGATCAAGGGACGCCACTGCTGGATGTCCTGCTCCACCGCGGAAGGCCCCATCTCAAAGATGCCGATTCCGCGGGCCGCCGCGCGCACATAATTCTGCGTATCCCGCAAGGTAGTGACGAACGGGATCTCCAGGCTCTTGAGGAACTTTTCCAGGTCATGGTAGACGATGGTGTTCTCCCGCACGCGATTTGCCACCACGCCCACCAGTTTCCGGCTTTGCCGCAGATGACCCTTGATCAGAAGGTCGCCGATGAAATGCGCGGCGGCGCGGATATCTATCGGCGAGGGCAACACCGGAATGATCACCGCCTCGGTCAATTTCATCAATTCCAGGACCTTTTCGGTGTTCGAACGGGCGGGGGCGTCGTAGACGACGCGTTCGGTGCCGTTGGGAAGCGTCACGTATCCGCTCAACGCCGACAGGCCGTTGATTTTCGGGTAGTTGTCCGGCCGTACCTGTAGCCATTCCATCGACGACTGCTGTGGGTCCACGTCCACCAACGCCGTCGACACTCCCCAAACCCCGTAGTAGGTTGCGAGATTGGTGGCGATGGTGGTTTTTCCGCAGCCGCCTTTAGGGTTAACCACTAGTATCGACCGCATTATTCTCTCCTCAAAGATATCGTTATTGGCGTTGGGCCCGTAGGATAGCGCGTCGCCGATGCCGACGCCACCGCGCGCAGTCACGGCAAATAGGCGAGCGCCAAGCCAAGAAATACGGCGGCTCCGAACCAGGCATTGTTCAAAAATGCCCGAAAACACGCATTTTCGACTCGATGGCGTATCAAGAATTGCTGATACACCGAGAACCCGGTTGCCGCCAGCAAGCCGCCGAAATAATAGGCATTGAGGCCGAGGTGTCTACCCAGCGCAAGCAGAATCGCAAGGGTTAGAACATGCAGCAGCGCTATCACCGCGCGATCGTACCGACCGAATAGGATCGCCGTCGACTTGACGCCGATACGCACGTCGTCCCCGCGATCCACCATGGCGTACATAGTATCGTAGGCCACTACCCAGGCGGCGTTCGCCGCCACCAGTCCCCAGGCAACAGCGGGCACGGTATTCGTCTGAGCCGCGAACGCCATCGGGATTCCCCAGGAAAACGCCACCCCGAGCAGCAGTTGTGGATGATAGATGTAGCGTTTGGTAAAGGGATATACCGCCGCCATGGCGATACCGGCGGTCGAAAGCGCGACAGTGAGACCGTTCAAGGTCCACACCAGCGACCACGCGCAGATACTCAAGACCAGGAAAACCGTCAGGGCTTCTTGCGGTGAGACCGCGCCGGCTGCAAGCGGGCGGTTGCGGGTCCGCTCCACAAAGGGGTCGATCTCCCGATCGGCATAGTCGTTGACGGCGCACCCGGCGGAGCGCATGAGGAACACGCCGCACAGGAACACGAACAATACCCACGGGTCCGGGCGGCCCTCCGCGGCGACCCACAGCCCCCATAAGGTCGGCCAGAGCAGCAGCAGCGTACCGATCGGCTTGTCGAGGCGTATCAACAACGCGTATTGACGCAACCTCTCGACCAACACGCCCCACCGTTCGTCGCCACTAGACACTGGCATAGTCCGGGTCCTCGGCGACCCATCTGCTTACCAGCGCCTGCGCCTGATCCGGGTATTCGTCGATCAACGCGCGGGCGATTTTCTCGACCGCCGGAAGAAGCTCGCGGTCGCGAACGAGATCGGCGATCATGAGTTGCATCAGTCCCGTCTGTCTCCTGCCCAGCACCTCGCCCGGACCACGTAGCTCCAGGTCCTTACGCGCGATCTCGAATCCGTCGGTCGTCTCTCGCATCAACGCCAATCGGGTGCGGGCCTGCGATGCAAGCGGAGATCGGTACATCAACACACAGCAAGCTTGATCGCTGCCGCGACCGATACGGCCGCGTAGTTGGTGAAGCTGCGCCAGGCCCAGGCGCTCGGCATTTTCGATTACCATCAGGCTCGCGTTCGGCACGTCGACACCGACCTCTATGACGGTGGTGGCGACCAGCAGATCGAGCCCGGTGTTGCGAAACCGCTCCATGACTTTCTCCTTCTCTCGCGGCCGCATGCGTCCGTGGACCAGGCCGATGCGCAGACCCGGCAGCGATGCCCGCAGCGCGGCCTCCGTGTCCGTCGCCGCCTGCGCTTCCAGGACTTCCGATTCGTCGATGATGGGACATACCCAGTAAGCCTGCCTTCCCTCTCGGCATGCAGCCTCCACCCTGGCAACGACCTCCGCGCGGCGGCTTTCACGCACCACCACCGTCTCCACCGCTTTTCTGCCCGGCGGCAGGTGCTCGATGCTCGAGACATCGAGGTCGGCGTAAAAACTCATCGCCAGGGTGCGAGGTATAGGGGTCGCCGTCATAATCAGCTGATGCGGTATCTGCATGTCGACGCTGCCTTTGTCGCGCAAAGCAAGACGCTGGTCCACCCCGAACCGGTGCTGCTCATCGACCACGACCAGTCCCAGCCGTGGGAATTCGACCCCGCGTTGAAACAAGGCATGGGTGCCGACCACGAGCCGGACATCGCCCGCCTGCAGAGCGCCCAGGAGTTCGTTCCGTTCACGGCCGACGACGCGTCCACTCAGCCAGGCAACGTTTTGACCGAGAGGGTGGAGCCACGCGGACAACGTTCGGTAATGCTGCTCGGCGAGCAGCTCCGTAGGCGCCATGACCGCGACCTGGTAGCGATTCTCCAAGGCGCGCACGACGGCGGCGCCCGCAACCACGGTCTTGCCGGACCCCACGTCGCCCTGCAGCAACCGAAGCATGGGGGTCGCCTCGCCGAGGTCGCTCAGTATCTGCGAACAGGCGCGACGCTGATCCGGCGTGGGACGGAACGGCAGCGCCTCCCAATACGCCTGTAACAATCCGTTGTCCTCACGCATCGCCGGCGCGGAGTGCGTCCGGCGTTTGCGTCGCGCAAACCGCAGGCTCAGGTGATGGGCCAGCAGCTCCTCCAACGCCAACCGCTGTTGACTCGGGTCGGTGACCGCCCGTAATTGCTCTACATCGGTGTCCGCGGGCGGGCGATGGACATGCCACAGGGCCGCCTGCAGGGAGGGGAAGCGCCACGGCTTCAACAGCCGATCCGGCAGCAACTCCGTTACCCCACGAAGGTGCTGCTGCAAGGCTTGAGTCGTAATTCTGCGCCACATTCCCTGACCCACGCCTTCGGTGCTGGGATAGACGGGTGTCAGGCCCTCAATGCCGGCGGTCTGCGGTTTGCGTTCACTCAGCTCGTATTCCGGGTGCACCATTTCCAGCTTGGCCGGGCCCCGGCGAACTTCACCAAAACACCGCAACCATAGACCACGCTTCAGGCGGGCCTGCTGCGCCGAACTGAAATGGAACAACCTCACGGTCAACAAGCCGCTGCCGTCGCTGATCGTACACAACAGACTGCGCCGTCGCCCGTAGCTGATCCCGGCGTGCTCGATCTGTCCGACCACCACGATTTCATCGCCGGCTCGCGCCGCACCTATGGGTGTTACCCGGGTGCGGTCCTGGTAGCGGAAGGGAAGATGGAACAGTACGTCCTGGACGGTGCGAATGTCGATTCGCGCAAGCTTCGCCGCCAGTTGCGGGCCGACGCCCTTGAGCGCAGTGACCGGTATCCGGTTCGGATCTCTGCTGCTGTGAACCTGGGTCTTGGCCGTCGATTTAGCGGGCAAAAGGACTGATCTGCAGTTTATCGGGCTCGTCTACCATCGCCAGGCCCTCATGCACCCAAATTGGGCCCCTCGTCCAGTTCGAGAATCGCATCGATTTCCACCTGCGCTCCCTTGGGCAGCGAGGCCACGCCTATCGCCGCGCGCGCCGGATACGGTTTGCGAAAATAATCGCCCATGACCTCATTGACGATGGCGAAATTCGCCATATCGGTGATGAACACGTTGAGCTTGACGACGTCGACCAGAGATCCGCCCGCGGCCCTTGCCACGGCGCTGAGATTCTCGAAAACGCGATGCGCCTGAGCGTGAAACCCACCTTCCACCAGCTCCATGGTAGCGGGATCCAGCGGGATCTGTCCCGATATGTATACCGTGTTGCCGGCGCGTACAGCTTGTGAATAAGTGCCGATAGCACTGGGTGCGTTCGCGCTGTGAATCGTTTTTCTACGTACCATTGCGCTTATTTCTCCCGGAGTTCAACCCTTGGCCCGATGCACGCGAACCACGGACGGCTCGTTACGCAACTTGCGCAATATTCTCGCCAGATGATCCCGGTTGGAAACCTCTATGACAAATCGGATTACGGGGAACTGGCCGTCCCGCTCATCGACATTGACGTTGTTTATGTTGGATTCCTGTTCCGCGATTATGGTGGTGATGCGGGCGAGCACGCCGCGTTGATTGTACACCTCCACCCGCAGGTTGACCGAAAACCGGCCGTCGACATCGTCGTCCCACTCTACAGGGATCCATTTATCGGGTTGCCTGCGGTTACCCCTGGCGTTGGGACAGTCCGAGGTATGAACGACGATGCCGCGACCCGTAGTGAAGAGACCGACGATGGTATCACCAGGAACAGGACTGCAGCAGCGCGCGTAGTTGATGAGCATGCCTTCGGAACCGCGAATGGCCAGGGCATGTTCCGCCGCTGCGCTGGCGGCGCTGTCGGACTCGGTGGGCGGCGGGAGCAACTGCTTCGCAACCATGTCCGCCATTCGTTTTCCCAAACCGATATCGCACAACAAGTCGTCCCAGTTGTCGACGCCGAGCGTGTCCAACAGCATCTTGCGTTGCTCGTCGCTCAGCTTCTTTCGTCCGAACCGGCGCGTTTTCACCGCCCTGTCGAGCAGGCGCTTGCCGAGTTTCACTGCTTCGTACCGCTGCTGGGTTTTCAGGTGATTTCTGATCGTGGCGCGTGATTTGCTGGTCACCGCGTAATTGAGCCAGCTCACCGTGGGGCGAGCTTTTTCCGAGGTGATAATCTCCACGTGGTCGCCGTTGTTGAGCACGGTCGGCAGAGGGACCAGTTCCCGGTTGATGCGCGCGCCGGCACAGCGGTTTCCGATATCGGTGTGCACCGCGTAGGCGAAATCCAAGGCCGTCGAGCCCCGCGGCAGTTTCTTGATGTCGCCTTTGGGCGTGAACACGTACACCTCATCGGGAAACAGGTCGATCTTGAGATGTTCCAGAAACTCGCTCGGGTTTCCGGTTTGTTTCTGCGTGTCCAACAGGTCGAGGAGCCACTGGCGGGCCAGCTGCCTCGGCTTGACACCGGTATCCGGCGCGGATTTGTAGACCCAGTGCGCGGCGACGCCCGCCTCGGCGATGCGGTTCATGTCTTCGGTGCGGATCTGGATCTCGAGAGATTCGCCGAAAGCGCCGAATACCACCGTGTGCAGCGACTGATATCCGTTTGCCTTCGGAATGGCGATATAGTCTCGAAATCTACCGGGTATCGGTTTGTACAAATTGTGGACGACGCCCAATGCGCGGTAACAATCGTCCACCGAGTCGACGATGATCCGGAAGCCGTAGATATCGTGCAACTCATCGAACGAGCTGCGTTTCCGGGACATCTTTTTATAGATGCTGAAGACACTCTTCTTACGCCCTACTACCTGCGCGTTCAGACCGGATTCCCGCAGTTCCCTCTCGATGCTGTAGGTGAGCTTTTTTACTACCGACCTGCGGTTACCGGCGCGCCTCTTCAATGCCTTTTCGATCGCCCGATGGCGCTTCGGGTAGATGTATTGAAAACTCAGGTCCTCCAGTTCGCGGCTCCACTGATGCAGACCCAGTCGATTGGCGATGGGGGCATAAATGTCCAGCGTCTGCTTGGCAATCTTCCTGCGTTTTATCGCCGGCAACGCCGCCAAGGTTCGCATATTGTGTATACGATCGGCGAGCTTGATGAGGATGACTCGAATGTCCTGGGACATCGCCATGAGCATCTTGCGCAGGTTTTCCGCCTCCGCATGCTCTTTACTGTCGAACTCCAACTGACCGATCTTGCTCACGCCGTCGACCAGATAGGCGACCTCTTCCCCGAACTCCGTTGCAATTTGCTCCGGTTCGGTGGGCGTATCCTCGACAACATCGTGCAGAATCGCGGCGATGATGCTGCGGCTGTCCAAGCGAATTTCCGAAAGTATTTCGGCGACCGCGATGGGGTGGTGAATATACGGTTCACCGCTGCGGCGGCGCTGTCCTCGATGGGCCTGCGCGCCGAACAGATAGGCGTTATAGACTTCCTCTACAGCGCTCTCGTCCAAGTACGCGCTGAGCTTGTCGCATAGCGCGCTCGCGGGCCTTTCCGGAACCCGCGAGCCGGTCGTCACCGCGTTACGCGGTCGTTTCCTCCGCAGCGCCGATATCTGCATCGTCAGAAGCCTCTTCGACTGGTTCTTCCGGTTCGTGCTCCTCGCCCAAGTCGAGGGTGGGTGGCTCGTCCTCCAGGATGGCCTTGGTCACCTTGCCTTCGGCGATCTCGCGCAAGGCGATAACCGTAGGCTTGTCGTTTTCCACTTCTATCAACGGTGACGCGCCCATCGCAAGTTGCCGCGCACGCTTGGTTGCGACCAGCACCAGCTGGAACCGATTGTCGACGTGTGCCAGACAGTCCTCTACCGTAATCCTGGCCATAATTCACCTCTCATATCAAAAACTCATGTGCTTACTTGTCATACGCGATTCGGCGTCCTGAAGCAACATCTGCACCAATTCCTTGTTCGTCGATCGCCGCTCGCGGTCACGACCGGTGACAATGGCGCGCAGATCCGCCAGGGCCAAATCGAAGTCGTCGTTCACCACCAGGTAATCGTATTCTTCATAATGCCGCATTTCCTCGGCCGCCTCGCGCATGCGATGGGCAATCACGGCCTCGGTGTCCTGCGCCCGACTCCGCAATCGTTTTTCCAGCTCGTCCATGCTCGGTGTTACGACAAAAACGCTGTATACATCATGCATTTTTTCCCGGACCTTTCGCGCCCCCTGCCAGTCTATGTCCAGCAGAACGTTTGCCCCCCGGGACAATTGCCGTTCCACCTCGTCCCGCGACGTTCCGTAATAGTTTTGGAACACCATGGCGTATTCCAGAAACGCGTCGGCCCGCACCATGCGCTGAAACTGCGCCTTATCGACAAAGTAGTAGTCGACCCCGTCGATTTCGCTTTCTCGGCGCGGCCGGGTGGTGTGCGATACCGATAGTACCGTATCGTCCAGCGACGCCACCAAGGCCTTGGCAAGCGAGGTCTTGCCCGCGCCGGAGGGCGCGGATACGATGACTAACCTTCCACGGGGCACTGTAGTTCTCGGGTGACCTGATTGCGGGTGGCTCGGAGCACCGCCGCGTAGACCGGACCATGCGGCATTTTATTCCAAATTCTGCACCTGTTCACGCATCTGTTCTATGAGCACCTTGAGCTCCAGCGACGCCTGCGTCATAGCCGTGTCCACCGACTTCGCGCCCAAGGTGTTCGCCTCACGGTGCAATTCCTGCATGAGGAAATCCAAACGCCGACCGATGGACACGTCTTTTGCGAGAACGGATTGGACCTCGTCCAGGTGCACTTCAAGTCGGTCCAACTCCTCCGAGACGTCCATTTTCTGGGAGAATATGACCATCTCCTGTTCCACCCGGCCGGCTTCCAGTTGCTCCTGGACCTCCGCGAGGCGCTCCAGCAAACGCTGTCGGAAGGTCTCGTTCACACTAGGCAGAATCTCCTTGACACCGACGACCACCTTTCTCGCCGAGGCAACGCGCTCGAGGACCAGCTCCGCCAGCTGCTCCCCTTCCTTCTTCCTCGACGCGAGGAGGTCCTTCAGTGCAGCCGATACTACATCAACGACCGCTCGCTGCAGCATTTTGGCATCCAGCCTCGGCGGTTTCATGACTCCGGGCCAACGCAGAATATCGATGACGCGGATCGGGGCGACGTCGCCGTAGCGTTTTCGCACGTTTGCGGCCACCGAACTCAGCGCCGCCACCGCCTCGTCGTTGAATTGCAGATATTCGACATCGAGCTGCGGCTGAAAGCGAACCGTGCAATCCACCCGGCCGCGCTTTATGGAAGCGGTGATGCGGGCCCGGATGTCAGGCTCAAATTGGCGCAGTTCCTCCGGCAGGCGGGGGGAAAACTCCAAGAACCGGTGGTTCACGGTGCGCAGCTCGCAGCCGATTTCGCCCCATTCCATGGCCGCCTTGGCCTGGGCAAATGCGGTCATGCTACACGGCATGGCTTGATCGATTCTCCATCACTTTTGAAAAAAACAGACGTACGGGCTTAAATGTAGCTAGTTGAAATCTACACTTAGATAAGTATACCCCTTGTATCGGGACCCGTCGGGACGACACATCAATAAATTCGAGGCGCATGGCGATCATAAAACAATCCCTTCCCCGAGGGTATCTTCTCGACGGTTATCGCATTGAACGGGTGATTGGGGGCGGAGGATTCAGTCTTGTGTACCTCGCTTACCACATCCGAACCAAAGCCAAGGTCGTCATCAAAGAATACTTCCCACACGATCTCGTAGACCGTCTGGCCGGAGGGCGGGTGGACCCGGTCAGCGCCGATGCGGTTCCGCAGTTCCAGGCGGGATTGAAACGTTTTTTCAGCGAAGGTGCGGCGTTATCGAAGCTCAAGCATCCCAACATCGTACACGTTTCCAACTTTTTCCGCTGCAACAACACCGTATTCATGGTGATGGATTTCGAACAAGGACGAGACCTGCGGTGGTTCATAAAACGCACGAAAGGGCGTCTCGGCGAGCAGTTTCTACTCGCGGTTTTTCCCAGGATACTGGAAGGCCTGCGGGAACTGCACTCGTACGATTTTCTGCATCTGGACATAAAACCGGCCAACATACTGCTGCGGGCATCAGGGCAACCGCTGTTGCTCGATTTCGGCGCGGTGCAGCACCTGCGCCCCGGAGAACAATGCACCGGGGTGCAGACGCTTACCCATGGATACGCCCCACCCGAGCAATACGAGGAGGGCGCTATGGGCCCGTGGTCGGACCTTTATTCCCTGGGAATGACCATGCGCATGTGTATCACCGGCAAGCCGCCGCCGGCGGCGCGCCAGCGCCTGGAGAAGGAGAGCCTGACACCGGTTTCGAAGACCCATCACCGCAAGTACAGTCCTCAGATTCTCGAATCCATAGACTGGTCTATCGAACTGGATTACCAAAGGCGCCCCCGGGACGTCAACGCCCTGCTGCAGTTGTGGAATCGAAAGACCAAGCCGAGGCCCAAGAGGGGTCTGCTCGGTTGGCGGCCCTAGTCCGCGAACCAGAGATCCCCGCGCCAGCAACCACACAGGTCTATGCGCTTTACCGTCGCCCAACAGAGCATCAAAGGATCGCGCTCCATCAACCAGGACCGCGTCGCTTACGCCGAGCGCAATAATGCCGTGTTGATGGTCGTCGCGGACGGGCTGGGCGGCCACGAGGGAGGAGACCTGGCTGCGGAAACGCTGGTCGAAACGTTTATACGCTCCTTCGAACACATACGCCACCCTTGCATCTCCGATCCGGCGGCCTATCTGGTCCTGACGACGGTACACGCACATACCTCGATCCAGGAGCGTTCGCAGGCGAAGGGACTGGACGCCATTTCGCCGCGCACGACCTGTGTCGTGTGCCTGGTACAAAACGGCCTGGCTTACTGGGCCCACGTCGGCGACAGCCGCCTTTACCTGTTTCGAAATCAACGCAGATTGTTGCGCACGCGGGACCACTCCACGCGCGAAGAGCTCATCCGCGACGGTTTGATACGAGAACATGGCTCCGATTTCGATTCAAGCCAGCTTACCCGCTGCGTCGGAGGCGTGCGCACGCCCCGCATGACGCTGGGCGCGGAAACACGCCTGCAGATGGGAGACACTCTACTGCTCTGCAGTGACGGGATCTGGCGAGCGTTGAAAACGAGAGACCTCGAATCTCACGCCAATGCAGCGCAGATCGAAGATGGAATCGAATCACTGCTGTCGCATGCGCAACGGGCACAACCGAAAGATTGCGACAATCTAAGCGCCGTCCTGTTCCGCTGGGAAGAACCATCGACCACCGGTACACCTCTCTACAAACTCTCCGTTCCCGAGCTCGATCAGGACAAGATCTGGGAGGCACGCAGCAACCAAACCGCGGAGACGGACGCAGACGCGAACGGCACCCAAAAGCCGAAGGCAAACCTGGGCAGCAAGCTCGCGGACATAGAATCGTTCGTCAACAAGATCGACGACATTATCTAGACGAATCGACCGTCGGCGTCTCGCCTCGTCGGGGCCACTCGCCCGCTGTCACGGCAGGACTCGCTCAGTGTTGACTGCTACTTTATACTAGCCCGGCCCGCAATTAAGAAACTGAGAGCCATCGTCTGATCAATAGCATGCCTGACGAGTCACGCAGTGTCCGGCCCAGTGGACGCGCTCCCGACGAGATGCGACCTGTGTCAATAACCAGACACTATACCAAGCACGCCGAGGGTTCGGTGCTGATCGCTTATGGAGACACGCGAGTACTGTGCAACGCCAGCCTCGAAGACAAGATCCCGGGGTTTCTGCGCGGTGCCGGCAGGGGCTGGGTTACCGCGGAATACGGAATGCTGCCCCGCGCAACCGGAATTCGAACCGCGCGCGAAGCGGCGAGGGGCAGGCAATCCGGGCGCACCCTGGAAATCCAACGTCTCATAGGGCGATCACTCAGGGCTATTATAGACCTGCGTAAAATAGGTGAACGTACGATCACTATCGATTGCGATGTGTTGCAGGCCGACGGCGGCACGCGCACAGCCGCCATCACCGGGGGGTATGTCGCCCTCTCGGACGCGGTCTCGTTCTTACTCGAGACCCGGGCGATTCGTGAAGATCCCCTGCTCGGGCAGGTCGCCTCGGTTTCCACCGGCATCTACAACAACCAGGTGGTGTTGGACCTGGATTACGTCGAGGACAGCACCGCCGGTACGGACATGAATTTCGTAATGAACGAGGCCGGTAGATTCATCGAGATTCAGGGCACGGCGGAGGGTGAAGCATTCTGCATGCATGAACTCGTCACCATGTCGGAATACGCCGAGCGTGGTATTCGAGAGTTGATCGATATGCAACGGAACGCCCTGACCTCGTAGCCAGCGCCTGGCAATGCCGAAACCGCAGATTGTGCTGGCTTCTGGAAACCCCGGAAAGCTGCGTGAATTGCACACCCTGCTTGCACCGCTGCAGGTCCGCGTACGTTTACAGAACGAATTCGGGGTGGAATCCGTGGAGGAAACCGGGTTGACGTTCGTCGAGAACGCCGTCATCAAAGCAAGAAACGCCACCCGGGCGACCGGTCTTCCGGCGATCGCTGACGATTCCGGCCTCGAGGTGGACGCGTTGGACGGCGCACCCGGGATCTATTCGGCGCGTTACGCAGGCCCGAACGCATCGGACGACGACAATACGCGAAAACTCCTGCGGAACCTGGTGGACGTACCGGCCGACGAGCGCGGCGCGCGCTTCCAGTGCCTGGCCGTCTTTTTACGGCACGCCCTGGATCCCACACCGATCATCGCCCAGGGAACCTGGGAGGGCCGGATAGGGGCAGCACCGCGCGGGTCGAACGGGTTCGGCTACGATCCGGTGTTCTTCGTCCCGACGCACGGATGTACCGCGGCGGAACTCGATCCGGAAACCAAGAACCGGCTCAGTCACCGCGGTCAGGCGTTGGCGCAACTTCAGCAACGGCTTTCCTGATGGCTCGCGGCGCTTGGTTTACAATGAATCGCGCACAAACCCAACGTGCCCGAGCCGCGGGGCCGGCGGCGCCCCGCCCGAATCCCGACGCACGGCGCGCGCACACACACCGGCACGGTGCGGCGTTTCGTCGCGGAACAAGACCCCGTGCGAGACCACGGGCTCGGACGCAATGCCCGTATGGAATCCTGCGGGCCACGGACGAGGTCGGACGCGGCTCTGCCGACAGACGGCCGAGTCCAGTGTATCCCGGCTACGCCGGGACGCTTCCCGCACATGAGCGCGGGGAGACTCAATAGGCCCTAGCCTGAGGAAGACTGAATGACGAGAATAGTGTTGATACGTCACGGACAGAGCACCTGGAACGCGCAGAACCTGTTCACCGGATGGACCGATGTAGACCTCTCAAAGAGGGGAATCCAGGAGGCGCGAACTGCGGGCAAGACCCTGAAAGAGTCGGGTTTTGAGTTCGACATCGCCTTGACCTCCTATCTCAAGCGCGCCATACGCACCCTCTGGCTGGTGCTCGAGGAACTAGACCGCATGTGGCTCTCGGTGGACACCGACTGGCGCTTGAACGAACGCCACTACGGTGCGCTTCAGGGATTCAACAAGAAACAGATGGTGGAACAACACGGGAAAGACCAGGTCAGGCAATGGCGGCGCGGCTACGATGTGCGGCCTCCGCAACTGGATCCCGGTGATCCCAGCCACCCAAGCCACGACCCGCGCTACCAAGGCCTGAAGCAGGT
Source organism: uncultured Gammaproteobacteria bacterium (assembly GCA_947258495.1). GTDB lineage: Bacteria > Pseudomonadota > Gammaproteobacteria > Arenicellales > JAANXG01 > CALZGZ01. The sequence goes on along the minus strand of CAMYIN010000097.1, from coordinate 72,645 downwards.
CCCCAGCTCGGAGAGCCTCAAGGACACGCTCGCCCGTGTCGTGCCGTACTGGGAGGAGAAAGTGGTTCCGCTGTTGCAGGCCGGAAGACAACCCATCGTTTCCGCCCACGGAAACAGTTTGCGTGCTCTGATCAAGCACTTGGACAACCTGAGCAGCGAGACCGTAATGGAGTTGAACGTCCCCACCGGCATACCGTTGGTGTACGAATTCAACAGCGACCTCACGCCGACGAAGCACTATTATCTGGCCGACGAAGAGACCTTGCAATCCGCCGTCAAGGAGGTCGCCAACCAGACCGCCGCCGGCAAGCAGTGAGCGTACTCCGGTGGCGGTGAAAGAGATCTATCGCGGTCGCCTCATCGACGTTGGCCTGGAGACGCTGCAACTCCCAGACGGTGTGCACCTGGAGCTCGAGATCGTACGCCACCCCGGCGGCGCGGTCGTACTTGCGGCAAACGCCGACAACGAGGTCTGTCTACTGCGTCAGTTCCGGCACGCCGTCGGCGACAAAATATGGGAACTGCCGGCCGGAACCATCGATGCCGGAGAATCGCCGGCGGATACGGCGAGACGGGAACTGCAGGAGGAAGCCGGGGTGCGGGCCAGCGTGTGGCGCGACCTCGGCAGCGTCTGGCCGACGCCGGGGTTCTGCGACGAGGTCCTGCATCTCTATTTGGCGCAGGAACTCGAAGTGACGACGGCGAGGCACAACCGCGACGAGCTCATTGAGATCCACTGGTTTCCGATCGAAACCGTGCTCTCGATGGCGCGAAGCAACGAAATTCGCGACGCGAAAACTCTGGCGGCATTGTTCCGCGGTAGTGCGTTTCTCAAACACCACACCTGAACCGGGTCCGCACCGAGCCGCGCCCGAAAACGCGCGTTAATTCTCGTCCTCCGGCTTTTTTTCGGTTCGCCTCAGGTCGAAGCGGATTCCCTGAGCCAGGGGCAGATCGCGGCCCCAGTTGATGGTATTGGTCTGGCGGCGCATATACGCCTGCCAGGCGTCCGAACCCGCCTCTCGACCGCCACCCGTGTCTTTCTCTCCACCGAACGCGCCGCCGATTTCCGCCCCGGAGGTTCCGATGTTGATGTTGGCGATCCCGCAGTCGCTGCCGGCGTGCGACAAAAAACGCTCGGCGTTGCGCAGGTCGTTGGTGAATATCGCCGACGACAAACCCTGGGAGACGTCGTTGTGCATGGCGATCGCCTCGTCGAGGTCGTTGAATTTCATCACGTAAAGAAGCGGGCCGAAGGTTTCTCGCTGCACCAGATCCGAACGGTTGTCCGCCGTGGCGAGCGTGGGCATGACGTAAAAACCGGGTGCGTCGATGCCCCGGCCACCGTACAGCACCTCGCCGCCCGAGCGCCGCAGTTCCTCCACCGCGTCCAGGAACCGCTGTTTCGCCGCGCGGTCGATCAATGGTCCCATCAATACGTCACGGTCAAGGGGGTCGCCGATGCGGACCCGGCGAAAGGCGTCCCGCAGGCGTGCAACCGTCTCATCGTAGTGGGACTGGTGCACAAACAAACGTCGGCTAGTGGTGCAGCGCTGTCCCGCGGTACCGACACTACCGAAAACGATCGCGGGAATGGCGAGATCCAGATCCGCGGTCTCGTCGACGATCACGGCGTTGTTACCGCTCAACTCCAGCAACACCTTGCCCATCCTTGCGGCCACCGCCTCGCCCACCCGGCGACCGACCTTGGTGGAACCGGTAAACGAAATCAACGCCACTCTGCGATCCTCGACCAAACGCGAGGCCAGCTCGGTCCCGCGTTCCACGATCAGCGAGAAGATTCCCGGCATCGCTTCCTCGCGCAACACGCGGTTACAGAGATGTTGAACCGCGATCGCGCACAATGCCCCTTTGGGAGACGGCTTCCATACGACGGTGTTGCCGGTCACCGCGGCGATGAAGGCGTTCCAGGCCCACACCGCGACCGGAAAGTTAAACGCGGTGATGACACCGACTACACCTAACGGGTGCCACTGTTCGTACATACGGTGGCGGGGTCGCTCGGAGTGCATGGTCTTGCCGTAGAGCATCCTGGATTGGCCGACGGCCAAATCGGCGATATCGATCATCTCCTGGACCTCTCCGTCCCCCTCTTGTTTGATCTTCCCGGTCTCCAAGGCAACCAGGGTACCCAGCTGGTGCTTGTGTTCACGCAGCGCGTTGCCGAGTCTGCGCACGACCTCGCCGCGTTTGGGCGCCGGCACTTCGCGCCAGGCAAGAGACGCCTCCTGCGCCCGGCGCACGATATGTTCGTAATCGTCGACGTTGGGGCACCATATGGAGGCGATGGACTCGCCGCTAGCGGGATTCAAGGAATCGAGCGCCGAGGTGCGCCCGCCATCGAACCACGCGTCGGCGCCGATACAACCGCCCAGGTTCGTTTCGCGGATTCCCAAATCGGCCAGAACTCCTTCAACAGCGGACATTCGAACTCCTCCCGCCGGCAGCGCGGCGGATATTCACAAACATGCTTTCTAGAGCGCGACCCAGGACGCCATGACCGTCTTCACGGGTAACGGTCCTATCATAAAACCGCCCGCTGCACATTGCACCATGGCCGCGGACACCGGCCGCGAGATTCCGCGGTTTACGTAGGTGAACACAGACTCACTGATGTAAAACTTGTTTAACAACCGCGGCATGCCGCACCGATGTGCATTCAACTGCGGCAAAATGGCGATCCGGCGTCTGCGGCAATACCCTTGTGCGCCAATGCCGTCGCTGTCGTGGTGAAGATAAATGCGCTACCCTTTGATTATCTAACGCAGATATGGGATGTTGCCCGCAGTCGCGAGCCGGGGGTGTATCAACGCGCTGCGACGAATTAGGAACCATGATTCGAAACATCGGACTATTCGGACTGTTCATCGTGGGACTGTTGTGCGTTCTGGTACCTACGAACGCATCGTCCTCGTTGAAACAGCTGGAAGCACGCCCAGATGCGCCGGGCTTCACGTTGCGTGATCTCGGTGGTAAACCGTACCGGCTCAAGGAATTCAAAGGCAAGGTGGTATTGATCAATTTCTGGGCGACCTGGTGTCCGCCCTGTCGCGCGGAGATGCCGTCGCTGCAACGCGCCTGGCAAAAGCTCCAAGGCGAAGATTTCATCGTCCTCGCAATCGCGGTGAACGAAAATCCCCACGCCATCAGCAAGTTCATGTTGGCCATGTCACCGTCACCCACCTTCACCGTATTGCTGGACGAGCACATGGACGCTGCGCGCTTCTGGCCGCTCAAGGGCCTGCCGGCCTCCTTCCTGCTGGACCGCCGGGGCCGCGTGACCTATATCATGCACGGCGCGCTGGAGTGGGACAGTCCGGAGGTCCTCGACCGTATTCGCAGTCTGGTGGAGGAAGCCGACGTCGGGGCGACGGATTGAGCGGCCGGCGGCCGCGCCACGCGGCGTCGCAGTCACCCGAGAGTGTCGAGCACCGTCGCCGCGGCGCGGTCTAGATCTTCGGCGTCACGCCGACCGGACAGTCGAATCGCCCCCACAGCGCCACCTGCCCGGCGACATCACGAACGAAGGGCATTTGGGCGATAATGGGACAGAAGACGGTCTTCATCTGGTTGAAGCACGCCTCCGCAGGCCCCACACCCACGGGCCCGGCTGCGGCGACATCGGCCTTGCGCAGCTGCAACGCGGCGCGCTGGCGCTGTGCCAGCGCCGAAGCCGCCTGGGAGCCCGCGCGTTGCGACAGGGAGGCGGCGGGCGCGCGCAAGTCTCGGGCCGGCGTGGCCAGTTCGTCGATTTCCGCGACCGGCGTCTGCGCGTCGGCCGGCGCCGGCGCCGCCTGGGTCTTCACCGCAGCCGTGGCGGCAGCGGACGATGGATCGAGGGATGCGGAACTGTGCTCGTTGCCGACCAGGTTCCAGCCCAATGTCGCGGTGACCAGCGACGCCAGTGTGATTGCGCCCCACCAGATTTTTTTGTCCAAGTTTCGGCCCTCTTCGCGGTCATCTATCCCAAAAGTGATATAACAAGTCTAAGTTGCATCTCCCCATTGGAGCAAGTCGTTATCTCCATTGTCCTTGAGTAAAGGGTGGTTTTGGTTTTTAATCCTGTTATATTAGACATTCCTTATATATTAATATTTTCAACTTCTCTAGGGCTCATTTACTAAAATCGGAGGATATGTAACATGTTTAAGTCCACACTTGCCGCGGCCTTGTTCGCGTTGCTCAGTACCCTCAGCCCGGTGCACGCCGCCGAAGAGGCCAGCCAGACGCAGCAGCAGCCGACCGCCGTACCCAATCCCTTTGACCCCAGCAGCTGGACCAACCTGTACGGCGATCAAGCCGCGGGCGGAGCCGTCAACTGGTTTGATCCCTCCACATGGAGCACCGGCGCTGCGACGACGACCCCCATGCAGTTCAATCCAGCCCATCCGGCCGGTTGGGCGATCTTTTTTGATCCCGCGACCCACGCCTCCGCGCACCGCGCTTTCACCAATCCGGCGACCTACGCGCAGTTCATGACGCCGCAGTTCTACATGCAGTTTATGAACCCCAATAACTGGCTGGCGTGGATGAATCCCGCTTCGTACTCCGCCTTTCTTAACCCGGCGAACTACCTGTACTGGATGAATCCGGGCGCCTATGCGCACGTGATGGAGCCGACACAGTACTTCCAGGGCATGAACCCTGCGAACTACGCCGCGTTCATGAACCCGATGACGTACATGCAGTGGATGAATCCCGCGGCGTACAGCATTCCGGGCGTCGACGTCTCCTCTGCCGGCGGCTTCAACTGGTTCGATCCCGCGACTTGGGGCAACGTGACTCAGACCCAGCCGACGGAAGCCAGCAAGTAACACGCACACGCAGCGGTTGCTAGAAAAGGGTAGGCCACGCGCCTACCCTTTTTTTTTGTGTTCACAGATCGCGCCGAGACCCTCCGCCAGCGTTGGATAACGCAGTTCGAGACCGAGCTCCTGTACCAGCTTGTGGTTGCACAGGCGCCGGGATTCGGCGAGGTAGGCGAGCATGGCCGGCGTCATGTGCTGCCGGGCCTGCCGCATTGGCACCTGCGGCGGTCGCGGTAATCCAACCGCGTCCGCCACGGAGTTGAAATAGGCGGTCATAGTGCATGGATCACCGTCGCTGACATTGTATACGTTGTCGGCGCGACCGCGCTCTCCTGCGGCGACGCAGGCTGCGACCAGATCGTCCACGTGTATCCGGTTCGTGAACGGGCACTCCTGCTCACGCACAAGCGGAGCGCCGGCCCGCAGGCGCTGCAACGGCAGCCTTTCGGGTCCGTATATACCCGCCACCCGCAGCACCACGACGGGGACCCGCCACACCCGGCCCCACGCCCTCAGGACCCGCTCCGCATCCAAACGTCTCCGCGAACGGTCGGAACCCGGCCGCAGCTCCGCGTTCTCGTCTATCCATCCGCCGCGGTGATCGCCGTATACCCCGGTGGTGCCGAGTAACACGCATCGTCCGGGCAGACGCGATGTCCTGAGTGCGGACACAAAGCAGCGCATCCAGGTGTCGGCAACACCGGAAGGCGGTGGCGGCGCCAGGTAGTACAGCAGGCTGTCCCGCAGCGCCAGGCGTCGCAGGCTCCAGACGTCCCCCAGGTCGCCGGCGACGGGTGAAATGCCGAGTCGCTGCAAGCGCGCGGCAGCGGTGTCGCTGCGCGCGAGCGCGGCGACCGCGGCGCCGCGCCTCAGCCACTCCTGCGCGAGTCGTGTTCCCACATAGCCGCAACCGACGATAAACACCCGGGTCATGCTCGGGTGGATACCACAAACCGGCCGCAATTGCACAGCGGCCACATCGCCGCCGACGAGCGCGAACGGTTGCCTCCCGCGTCGCGAGCCGGTACCGTAGACGCAGATTGCGAGTTCGCCGGACATGATGGTTCGTTCATCCAGATCGTTGGTATGGTTTTTCGCCCTGCTGCTGTGCCTCTCGGCGGCGCGCGCCGATTCCCTGGACAAGGCGTTGGCGGCCTACGAATCGGGCGATTACGCGACCGCGCTCAAGGTCCTGCGACCGCTCGCGGAACAAGGGCAGCCGGATGCGCAGTTTCGGCTGGGCACCATGTACGATAACGGTCTGGGACTGCCGCGCGACGCCGCCCGGGCGGAGTACTGGTACAACAAGGCCTGCCCGGTCCCGGAGCCCGCCACCGACAGGTAGGTCCCGCCTCTCGCCCGTCGCCGGGCCGCGCCGCCACGGCCGAGACGCCCGCCGTTGTCGGCGCTCAATCTCGACGCAGGCGATCGGACACCGCGATCGGGGTGGGAAACCGCAGAACGATGAGGTAGGACGAGCCTACGAACGTCAGCAAGGTGGCAACCTGGATCAGGGACGCCGCCTGACTCGCTATCAGTCCGGCCTCGAGCGCGAGGAACGCAATCAGCAGCGAGAATTCGCTCATCTGCCCCAGGCGCCAGCCCGTTTCCCACGCCAGCTTCTCGTTCTCCGCGGTCTTGATCAACAAGAACCGGAATACCACGGGTTTTACGGCCAGCAGCACCGTCGTCAGCACAACCGCCGGCATCCAGACTTCGGCGATCACGCTCATGTCCAGGCCGGCACCGAGGGCGAAAAAGAACATGACCAGGAAAAAATCCCGGATCGGCCGCAGGCTCTCCGCGATGTAACGCGAGATCGGGCTGGTGGCGACCGCGATCCCGGCCACGAACGCGCCGATCTCGTAGGAAAGTCCGACCTTGTGCGCCAGCTCCGCGATACCGAGACACCAGCCCACGGCGAGCAGGAACACGTACTCCTGTATCCGGTCGAATCGCTGGAACAGTGGGATGAGGACGAACCGTTCCAGGAGATAGGCGACGCCGATCAGAGCGGGCAGCGCAAGCATGAGCAGGGCAATGTCGGCGAACGGCACCCCTCCCCGTTTCAGGCCCTGCATGACCAGGAGCACCACGATGGCGACCAGGTCCTGCAGCAGCAGCACGCTGATGATGACTTCCCCCATGTGGCGATGATGCAATACCGTCGTCGGCAGCAGCTTGAGGCCTATGATGGTGCTCGAAAACATCGCGGCGAGACCGACGACCACGCTGTCGCCGAAGGGGAACCCGAAGGCCAGGGCGATGAGGCCGCCGACAGCCCCGAAAACCAGAGAAGTGGCGATGGTGACGAGAGTCGTTTCGCGAAGCAGTTGCAGCAGCTTCTGCGGATAGAGATTCAAGCCCAGCAGGAACAGTAAAAAGATGATTCCGACGTGGGCGATATCGCGAATCAAGTCGGAGTCGGAGACCAACCCGAACCCCCAGGGTCCGGCCACGGCCCCGAGCACGATGTAACCGACCAGAAGGGCCTGGCGTGCGTACAGGGCTAGGGTTGCGGTGACGGCAGCGCCGGTAAAGATGAGAAAGATCGAAAAGATGATGGAGTCGTGCGTCATGCCGCCCCGGTTAACCCTCGTTTATCGCCGTCTTGGTTGCACAAGCGTGTCGGCATTTCGGTCCCGCCGAGCGCGCCTACCCGCCGAACCTTTGCAGACGTCAGCGCGCGTCCCACCTGCCCGCGTCAACAGCGGGCGTCCACTTTATTGCACGCGGCCGGGCGAAGTCTAAGCGCCCACGGCGTAGGCCGGTTCGTTGCCGGCCCTCCATTTAATATTACAGCCCATGCTCGGTTTCTGTTCCGTGGGCGCGTCCCTGCCTTCGAGCAAGGCGTCTACCGCGGCGCGCAAGTCTTCACCGGTAATGGGCTCGTCGTTGCGCGGACGGGCGCGGTCAAACTGTCCCCGATAGAACAGCCTGCGATCCGCATCGAACAGAAAGAAGTCCGGTGTGCACGCCGCCTGGTAGGCCCGGGCGATAGTTTGAGACTCGTCGTACAAATACGGAAACGTAAAGCCGTTTTTACTCGCTGCCTCGGCCATTCTTTCGGGGCCGTCATCGGGATGCGTGCCGGCGTCGTTGGCACTGATGGCCACCACCGCCAGCCCCTTGGACTGATAGTCTTTGGCGAAGCCGACAAAAGCGTCTCGGATATGGATCACGTAGGGACAGTGGTTGCATATGAACGCCAGCAGTAATGCCGGTGCGTCATTGAAGTCCGCCAGAGATACGGTGTCGCCGCCGCTTCGCGGATTGGTATTGGGCAGGCAGAAGTCCGGCGCGGCGGTACCGAGTTCCATCATCGTCGAGAGCGTGCGTGCCATAGGTGCCTCCGTATTGGTGCCTGGAACGATAGTGGGAGCGAATGTTACCACACGGCCGAAGACCGCTACTCCATGGCGTCGATCAAGCTCTCGTCGAGAATTTGAAAGAACGCATACAGGAAGCGGCGGGTCAGCCCCCAAACGACCTGGTCTGTATTGTCCGAGACGCGGATACCCGGAAAGCGCTCATTCGGTGACGCCGGATGCCGCACCTCAACCCGGCGCCGCCGATCGAGGAAGGTGTGCAGCGGTACCCACAATATGTCGCGAACCTCGTAGTTCGGTTTCGGAACGAAACGTTCGTTCACCGCGTAGGCAAAGGCCGCCACCACGATGCCAACGGGATGTCCCCGATGCCGCCCTTGCATGTCGTCGATGCGACCCAAATAATCCCGTTCGCGCAGTTGCAAGCCGATCTCCTCCTCGGTCTCCCTGACCGCCGCCGCCCGGGCATCGCGATCACCCGCCTCGACGATACCCCCGGGGAACGCCATCTGTCCCGACCAGGGATCTCCTTCGCAGTGGGCGCGTTGGATCAACAACACCTCGGCGTGCGCGCCTGCCGGCCTGAGCACCATCGCCACCGAGGCATGCCGATGCTCGCCTATGTCGAGTCTCTGGGGCGAGTATCGCTGCAGCCGCGCCCTGATCGCATCCATAGTCAGTTTGCTTGCGTCACTCATAGGTCGGTCAGCATTCTTACGGCGGCGACCGCCAACACGATCCCCAGCAGGCGCTGGAGCCTGTGCGGCGTTCCATAGAAAGCGACGATTTTTACACCCACGAAGGTCCCCGCCAAAGCGGCGACGACCAGCCACGCCACATTCAATGGAAAGGCGTGTCCGGCGAACCCATAGCCGAAAACCGCGGCGACGGAGTTGACCCAGATAAACGCCGCGGAGAGGGCGAACGTTTCCCGCAGGTCGCACCATCGAAAATACAGCAGCAACGGCGCCAAAAAGATACCCCCGCCCACGCCGGTTGCGCCACTGACCAGGCCCAGCACCGCGCCGGTGATGAGCATCGCCGTCGCCGTGGGTCGAACCACGGTGTCGTCGACCTGCGAGCGCCACAGGGTACGCAACGCCGCCACCAGCAGCGCCACGGCAACGAGCGCACGGTACAAGGAAGGGCCGAGGGTCAACGCACCGCCGACAAACGCGGCCGGGATCGAAGTGACAATGAAGGGCCAGAACAACACCCACTTGAATTCGCCCGCGCGATAATGGCGATACCAGACCAGCGACGTGACGAAGATATTCATGATGAGCGCCGCCGGCTTCATATGAGCGGGACTCATGCCGTACAGGGCCATGACGGCGAGGTAACCGGAACCGCCCCCCTGGCCGACCGAGGAATAGAGGGCGGCGGCCAGACCGATGAGTATCAGAAACCAAATGGATTGCCCGCTCGGCGGTAGCTCCATGGCCTAACACCTAAGGCACGTCCGTGGGAGCGGTGCAAAGATGTACGCACGCAACCGTAGATTGCTGCCGGCGTCCACGCCTTGGACAACCGTAGCGTGCAGACCGGAATTGACCTTGCGGCGATCGCACAGATATGCGACGTCGCAATCAGGAGACGGCCGGCGCGGGCGACGCACTTTGCGCTTCTTTCCTCGATTCACCCAAGCGCAGCAGACTGGGAAGCAGGATCAGGGTAAAGACGGTACTCACGCTCAAGCCGCCGACGATCACCGCCGCCAGGCCACGGTACAGCTCGCTGCCCGCTCCGGGATTCAACAGCAGCGGCAACATGCCGAACAGGCTGGTCAAGGTGCTCATGAGTATCGGCCGCAACCGCAGGTGCACGGCCTGCTCGACGGCGTCACGCCTGGCCGTGCCTTCCCGTTCCGCCGCCCGCGTCTGATGCACCAGGAGAATGGCGTTGTTCACCACCAGTCCCAGCAGAATGATGAATCCGATCATGGTCAACAGGTCCATGGGCTGGGGAACGACGCGGTTCACCAAATCGACGGCCACCACACCCCCCACGGTGGCCAGAGGTATGACCAGGATCACGAGCAAACTGTCGATGAATGAACGGAACAAGGCGCTGATGAGAAGATAAAGTATGACGATGGCGAGAAGGAAGGTGCCGCCCATGGTCTGCACGGCGACGTCGAGTTTATCCGCCGATCCCGAGTAACTGATGGCGCCGTCCTCCGGCAACGCATTCTTGATCGCGGGTTCCGCCTGCTTCTGCAGCGTGCGGATCACCGTCTCCAGCGCCATGCCTTCCGGCGGCGTGACCTGCAAAGTGATGGTGCGCCGGCGATTCACCCGGCGGATCTCGTTGGGTCCCGCGGTGCGCGCAATGCGCACCAGCTCCCCGACCGGCACCACGCCACTGTCGGGCGTTGCCAGCGGAATCGCCGCCAGTTCCTCCGGGGTCTTCCAGGGCTGGGCGCGCAGTATGATGTCGCGGCGCTTATCGCCGTCGAAGTAGTCGCCCACGAACAGTCCGTCCCCGAGGGCGCGGATCACCGCCGTCATGATGCCCCGGTCCCACCCCGCCTCGGCGATGCGTTGCTCATCCGGGATCAAGCGCAACTCGGGCTCGGCAAGCACCACCCCGGGCAACGGCCGGACCCTGGCGCCGGGCAGCACGCCGGCAATGACCCCGAGGCCCGTGCGCGCCGCTTCCAGCAGCGCCGGTACGTCGTTCGATTGAATGTCGACCTCGACGGTGTTGCCCCCCGACAGCCCCCCGAACAACGACGCGCGCCTGGCAAACGCGATGGTGTCCGGGAAACCCTGGACGACTTCGTTCACCACCGCGACCAGCTCAGCGGTGCGCGCCGGATCCCGGGTCCGCGCCCCTATGAAGGTGCCGCGGGAGAAGGTCACGAAAAAGTAGTAGCGGACCCTGGGCTCGCGCTCGCCGGTCATGAAGGGGGCCAGCCGATCCGCCAGGATCTGGCCCATTTCCTTGTCGATGTAGTCGACGCTCGAGCCGGGGGGCGGAACGATGAAGGCGAAGACCAGATTGCGGTTGCCCTCGGGCAGATAGTCGGCTTTGGGAAAAAGCAGATAAACGATCACTATGGGAACCGTGAGCAGCACCGCTATCCAGGACCACCTCCTCGCCGGCGTGGCGGTGAGCTGCATGACCAGGCGGCAACCCGCCTCCCACCAGTGATGGTGAGGGTCCCGGATCGATTTGCTGCGTATCAGTTGGCTCGCCGCCGTCGGTATGATCGTCAGCGCGATGACCAGAGACGCAATGATGGCCGCGGCGATGGTCAGCGCCAGGTCGCCGAATAGCTGCCCGATCTCGTTTTCCAGAAACACCACGGGGAGAAAGATGGCTACGGTGGTTGCGGTCGACGCCAGCAGTGCGCCCCATACCTGAAGCGCGCCGCGTTCCGCCGCCCGAGCCGGAGCTTCGCCCGATTCCCGCAGGCGCATGATGTTCTCCAACACCACGATGCTGGCGTCCAATACCATGCCCACGGCGAACGCCAGCCCAGCCAGAGAAATAACGTTGAGGGTTCGCCCCAGGGCGTCCATGAACATGAACGCCACGAACAAAGACAGAGGTATCGCCACCGCCACCATCAAGGTGGCGCGAAACTTACGCAAGAACCACCATAAAACGCCGATCGCCAGCAGCATGCCGACAATCAGATTATTACGCAGCATTTCTATGGATTTGTCGATATACGTGGTCTCGTCGTAGACCTGTTCGATCGTCAGGCCGGCGCGCTGCAAGGGCCCCTGCTGTAGCTCCGCGACCGCGTCCCGCAACCCCGCCATGACTGCGAGCACGTTGACGCCCTGCTCCCGGTGGGCGTTCACCGCAATCGATGCCGTACCGTTGGTGGTAACGAAGCTGTCGCGGTCGACCAGGCGCGTTTCCACCTCGGCCACGTCCCGGAGCTGGATGGGTCGACCGTCGCGCCACTCAATCACCATCTCCTGCAGCTCTTCCACGGGATAGGTCCCGGCGAAGCGCACCGTGTAGCGACGCTTGCCGATGTCGGTAAACCCCCCCGAGGCGTCTTTACCGCTGCCTGCGAGCTGCGCCGCCCGCGGCAGCTCCACCCCCAGGCTCGCAGCCACATAGGGATCGAAAGTCACGCGGATTTCCGTCTCCCGACCACCGTAGACCTCGGACAACGCCACCCCCGGGACACGTTCGAATCGCGCTTGCACCACCTCTTCCATGAAATCCTGGTAGCTGTCGATGGGTCGGGGGTTGTTCGCGGCGGTTTTCACGATGAACCAGGCGATGGCGCGGCTGTCGCCGCCGACGGCGCTGATGACGGGCTCGTCCGCGTCTTCGGGGTAGCTCGCTACGCGATTGAGGCGATTCAAGACCTCGAGCAGGTTTCGTTCCAGGCTGGTATCGACGTCGAAGGTCAAAGTGATTTCCGACTGGCCACGGCTGGCCTTGGAGACGATCTTGGTCACTCCCGGCAGGCCCCGGAACACTTCTTCCTGCGCTTCGACGAGTTCCGCCTCCACTTCCTCCGGCGCCGCCGCGCGCCAAGACTGACGCACGGTGATCTCGGGTTTCTCAATATCGGGGGTCAACTGCACCGGTAGCCGCGACAGACTGATGCCGCCGAACAGCAGCACCAGCAGGAGCGCGACGATGACCGCCACCGGGTTGGAGAGAGCCAGCCGCGTCGGGTTCATGGCTTCGGCTTCACCGGCGGCATGAGCTTCAATGGCTGGCCCGGGCGCAACCGTTCCCCGCCGCGGGTAATGACGCGATCGCCGGGTGCGATGTCGCCGTGAACCTCGATCATGCTCTCATCGGCCAGACCGGTGGTGACCGGGATCAGTTGCGCGGTGTGGTCGTCGCCGACTCGAAACACGGAGACGCCGTCCTGCCGTAAAACCAGTGCATCACGGGGAACCGCAACCACGCTTCTCGGCTTCGCCGTCGGCACCGACACCCGCACCACGGTGCCCGCCGGCCAGTGGACGTTGTCGAGTGTGAGTCGCACCTCGTACAACCTCGACCGGTCGTCGCCGACCGGCACCACGGCGCGTACGCGCGCGTCGGTCTCGGAAGGGTTGGCGCGCACCCGCATCGCCGACCCGATGGTAACGTGTGGCAGGCTCGATGGCGGTACGCGCGTCTGCGCTTCGAGCGATTCCGGACTCACCAAACGCAGAACTTCGGTGCCCACGTCCACTCTTTCTCCGGAGCGGCGATAACGTTCCGCGACAACGCCCGCGAACGGCGCGCGCAGGACGGTGTCGGCCAGCCGATCCTCCGCCGCGTCGAGCCGCGCTCGCGCCACCTGCCATTCACCCTGCGCCGCATCCCGCTCCGCCCGTGCCTGATCCAAACGGCTCTTGGTCACGAGGCCCTTGCCGGCAAGACCCTGCAGGCGCGAGCGTTCCTGCTCGGCGAACTGCAACTTTGCCCGCTCGCGTAAAAGCACCGCGCGCGCCTCGGCGAACTCGATCTTGAGATCGGTATCGTCAATGCGGGCGATGGGATCATTGCCGGCAACGCGTTCGCCGACGTCGGCGACCTCAACCAGCCGGCCTTCGACCTCCGCGGCGACGCGCGCGTCGTCGCGGCTGACGATCGCCCCCGGCATCCACACGGTAGGCGCCATGTGTATTTGTTGCGCTTCCGCGACCTGCACCAGCGCGGGCGGCGGTGCGGTCGGTGTCTTGTCCTGGGTATGGGCCGATTGCGACACGGCGGCAAACGCAAACACGGCGAAAGCGGCACAAAGGCGGCGAAGGACGATGCGCGCGCCACGAACTGGGAGCCTGGAAAACATGCGAGAGGAAAAGGAGGTTTACGTTAACCTGGAGATGATAGCACTTATCCGCCCGCGCGGCGCAATTCAACATTACGCCTTGAGCTCGTGCCGATAGGGGCAATTCGTACCGGCAACGCCGGGCTTCGTGGATTCGACCAACGCCTCTCCGAAGCACCTGTCGCGTTGGACTTACCGCACCGGGGCAGTTTGCCTACAATTCGACAACGTGACACCACCACAAGCGCATTCCGCAGACAAACGCGGCCACTGCTCCGCGGTTTCCACCGCCGACGACTGACGGCCCTCCGACGACGACCATGGCCGATGATAATCGCAAGGTTTCCCACACGCGCCTGGATAAGTGGCTGTGGGCCGCCAGGTTCTTCAAGACCCGCCAGCTCGCCGCGGCCGCGGTGAAGGGCGGAAAGGTGCACGTCAACGGGGGTCGCGCCAAACCGGCGAAGACTGTCGCGGTCGGCGACGCGCTCGAGATCCGTCGCGGGCACTACACCTGGGTAGTTAGGGTGGACGCCTTGTCCGCGAAACGGGGTTCCGCAGACGACGCGTCGGCGCTCTACACCGAATCCGACCACAGCATCTCCGAGCGTGCCCGCCTTGCCGGCGAGCGCCGCACGCTCGCGGCACAAATTGTCTACGACCGTCAAGCACCGTCGTCGCGCGAGCGGAGAGCGATGCGCAAAAGAAAACGAACGCAGTAATTCGGTTTCGCCCCTCGAAACGGCCGCACGCCATCCCGTTTCCTGTTACAAATTGATACACATCGTTACCGTTCGGAAAAGAACGCCCGCCGGCGAGTGGTTAGCATGAACGCACAATTCAATTCACTACAGGAGACCGACGCATGAACATCGCGAGCAAGCTTGCCATTGCAGGAGTACTGGGCGCGACGATCCTGGGCGGCGTGGCGTTCGCCCATAACTGGCGTGGCGGCCCAACCGCAGGACCGGGCTATTTTGGCGGCCACCATGGCGCTCACTTACTGGATCGGCTGCAGGAAGAATTAGATCTCACCGATGCACAGGAAGCCAAACTTGACGGGGCCATGGAACAACTGCATCGATTCCGCAGGGACGTGCGCAGGCAGCGGCGCGACGGCAGAGAACAGTTACTGGGATTGCTCGGGTCTCCCACTTTGGATCAGAACTCGGCCCTGGAAGTGGTACGGCAGAACGTCGGAATTCTCGAGCGGCGCGCCCCGGAAGTGATCGCCGCGATCGCGTCGTTTACGGACACTCTGCGGGCGGACCAGAAACAACAGATACGAGACTGGCTTGCGCATCGGATGCGGGGCAAAGCAGGCCGCTGGCAGCGCTAGCCTCAGCGTCGACCGGCGTCAGCGGCCCACTTTGCCGAAGCTTCTTGTCAGATAGCTGGCTATTCTCCTCGAATCTTCGACCAACTGGTCTCACCCTCCCACATTCTCGCTACGGGCAGAATACGCGGACAGGCTCCTAGGGTCGCATCTGCTACACTGCGCGCCTTGCGTTACCCCAAGCTGTGCTGCCGCACGACAGCAAACACCGTCCGTTTCTCGGTATGACCAAGATACTGCTCATCGACGACGACGAAAAACTGGCTGAGCCGCTGCGGCAGTATTTCTCCAGGTTCGACATGACGCTCGATAACGCGCTGCATCCGGCCGACGGGCTGAAACGGCTGCGAGACGAGGATTTTGATCTGCTCATTCTGGACGTCATGCTTCCGCAACAAGACGGATTCGCGTTGTGCAGACGCATTCGCAGAAACAGCGATATTCCCATCGTCATGCTCACCGCACGCGGGGACGTCATGGATCGCGTGGTCGGTCTCGAAATCGGCGCCGACGATTATCTGCCGAAACCGTTCGAACCCAGAGAGTTGGTCGCGCGCGTGCAGAACGTGCTCAAACGCGTCACCCGCCCGTATCGGCAAAAGACGGTGTTGCGTTTTGGAGCACTGGAAGTCGACCTGGGAAAACAGCAGGTGTCTTTGGCGGACCGTCCGCTGCGTCTGACAACAATGGAATATCAGCTGCTTGCGTTGCTCGTCCGGTCTCCGGGAAAAAATTTTACGCGCGACGACATCCTCTCCGCACTGAAAGGGGTCGATGCCGACATCTATTCCCGATCGGTGGACATTCTGGTGAGTCGACTGCGCCAGAAGTTGAGGCCCACGGAATACATCAAGACCGTCTGGGGTTCCGGCTACGCGTTCATCGGTCCAGGTAATTGAAAGACTGGCTCTCCAAGCTGCGTTACAGCCTTGCCGCGCGCCTCATGTTGTTGTTTCTGGCGGCAGGCATTTTCATACTTTTCGTCCTCAATATCACCATAGGCTTCGCCCTCAAGCATCAATTCGACCGTAACCTGCGACCCCATCTGACCCAGTACCTTCACTACGTGCAAAGGGAGCTGGGTGACCCGCCGGACCGCGAGCGCGCCCGGCGCCTGGCGGAGCGCGCCGGTATCGAAATCTACATCCGCGGTCCGGAGATGAACTGGTCCTCCGGAAACGGAGACCTGGATCTCGCCGAGATCCGCTTCCGTCGCCCCCGCCACGGACCCACCGTAAACACGCCAATGCGTGCGTTTGCTATAGGCGATTACCGCGACCGCCTGGTGTTGCGAACGCGACTGGGTCGACACGTTGCGTTTCTGTCCATTCCCAAGCAATCCGGACCGAGGCATGCGCTATGGGTGGTTCTTGCGGCCATGGCCGGTGTGTTGGCGGCGCTGTATACCATGTACCGATTGATCCGGCGCCTTTTTCGACCGGTACACGTGATCAATGATGCGGTACGGCGTTTCGGCGCGGGTGATTTGCAACAGCGCATCCCGATCGACCGCAAAGACGAGCTGGGAGACCTCGGCCGCAGCATCAATGCCATGGCCGACGAAATCCAACGCATGCTGGAAGCCAAACGACAACTTCTTCTTTCTGTCAGCCACGAACTCCGCACGCCGATTACGCGGGCGCGTGTTTCCACCGAATTACTGGAAAACTCCGCATTGAAACAGAACTTGATCAACGATCTGGGAGAGATGGAGGCGCTGATATCGGAGATACTCGAGACCGAACGGCTGAACAGCGGCCACGCGATATTGAATCGCACACCTGTATCCCTGCGCCAGTTGGTCGACGAGGTCCTCGAGATGCACTTTCCCGGCGCCGGCATCCGCACGCGGCTACCCGAAGGCGACGACTACGTCATGCTGGACGCGTCGCGCATCAAGCTGTTGATCGTAAACCTGCTGTCGAATGCGGTGCGACACAGCAGGGGCGCCCAACGCGGCCCGGAGTTGTCGGTCAAAACCGGCCAACGGAGCGTTTGCATACGGGTGCGCGATCACGGTGAGGGGATCCCGCCCCAGGACCTGGGCCACGTGACGGAACCGTTTTTCCGCGCCGACCGCTCGCGCCAGCGGCGGACGGGCGGCTACGGATTGGGACTGTATTTGTGTCGCCTGATCGTCGAGGCGCACGGCGGCCGCTTGATCGTGGAAAGCCGGCCGCGGCAAGGGACGACGGTGTCGGCGCAGATCCCGCTCGAAAACAAGGAATCCGAACCGACTGGTGAAGCGGTTTCCACCGGTCTCTGCTCGACTAACGAACGTTGAGCTCCGACGCCGCGTGCTCGAACGCCCGGCGCAACTCGTCGTAGTCGACGGTAACCGGGTATTGGGGAAATTCCGTCGCCATCTGCGCCGGCGGACGAAACAGGATGCCGCGGTCCGCCTCCGCCAGCATGGTGGTATCGTTGTAGGAATCACCGGCGGCGACGACCACGAAGTTCAATCGATGCAGCGCCTCGATCGCACGACGTTTCTGGTCCGCCTGGCGCAATCGATAGCCGCCGATACGTCCGTCGTCATGGAGCAGAAGTTCGTTACAAAACAGGGTCGGCCAGCGTAACTGGCGCATGAGCGGCCCGGCAAACTGGTAGAACGTGTCCGAAAGGATTATCACTTGACTGCGCTCGCGCAGCCAATCCAGGAACTCCAGGGCGCCGTCCAGGGGAGCCATCCCCGCAATGACACGCTGAATGTCGCTGTAGCGCAGGCCGTTTTTCTGGATTACACCTAGGCGGTGGCGCATCAGCTGGTCGTAATCCGACATATCGCGCGTCGTCAACGCGAGAGCATCCAGTCCCGTATGCTCTGCGACGTTCAACCAGATTTCAGGCACCAGCACACCCTCCAGATCCAGACACGACACGTACATCACCTGCTCATCCCGGCCGTCGCGCGGTCCGCGCCCGTCGCGGAGCTCGGCGGTCCTCGGCGTTGCGTTGATGCGGCGTTCCAAGATCGCGACGCAAGAACGCAACGGACATCTCTATGCCGTCGGTGTGTCAAGCGGTGCGAAGCCAGCGTTTTTGTTTCAGGATCATCGAATTCCGGTGCGCGCCACAATGCGCCAGGTTCCTCTGCGATCCGGTTGAGGACGTCGCAAATGCCGTGGCACAATGGTCGCGATGCCGATAATGATAAAGGGAGTGCCGATGACCACCAAGCCCGCATGCCTGCCGCTGATCGTTTGCGTCGTCCTCGGGTTGACCTCGGTGGGTTGCGCCGGGGGGTTGCAGCGCGCCCCCGACAACCGCGAGCAGTGGCGCGCAGCGGCGGAGCAGGGTGACGCACAGGCCCAGTATCAGCTGGCAAAGTCCTACTGCTGCGGACTGGGACCGCGCCGCAGCACCGTTAAGGCCCTGTACTGGTATTGTCGTGCAGCGATTCAGGGCGACGTCACGGCGCAATACGAAATGGGCAACGTGCTCTCGGGATTCTTCAACGACGACGCCCGGAGCACCGCGTTCTCGGCACCCGACTACGCCAGTGCCTACATGTGGTACACGGTCGCTTCCATCAACGGGCACCGACAGGCCCTCGACGTTCGCGAGCAACTCGCAGGGAGGATGTCGGCCGAAGCCGTGACGCGGGGAAAGCGCTGGGCGACGAAGTGGAAGCAGATTCACTGCGATAATCTGCGATGACCCTCGCCGGCGTATTCCTCGACACCGACACGGTCGACCCCGGCGACTTGGACCTGAGCGCACTGCAGGAATTTCCCATCTCCTGGAACACGTTCGGTACCACCGCCGGGGACCAGATCCAGGCGCGGGTGCGGGACGCGACCGTCGTCATTTCCAACAAGGTTCCGCTGGCTCGCGGTACGCTGACACAGGCGAAAAACCTTAAGTTGGTGGTCATCGCCGCCACCGGCACCAACAACATCGACCTGGAGGCGGCTACAGGGCTCGGAATCACGGTGTGCAACGTCCGCGACTACGGCACCCCCTCCGTCGTGCAGCACGTGTACGCATTGATCCTGGCGCTCACCACGCGGCTGCCCCAGTACCAACGCGCGGTCGCCGACGGTCGCTGGCAGCGGCACCCGCATTTCTGCCTGCTGGATTTTCCCATACGCGAGCTCGCCGGCCTCACCCTGGGCATCGTAGGATACGGCGCGCTCGGGCGGGGCGTCGCCGAAGCCGCACCCGCTTTCGGCCTCACGGTCAAGATCGGACAGAGGCCGGGCGGCGCGCCGCAGCCTGGCCGTGTGCCCATCGAGCAATTACTGCGGGAAGCGGACATAGTGAGTCTACATTGTCCGCTCACCGATGAGACCAGGGACCTGATCGGGGAGCGGGAATTGCAGCTCATGAAGGACGACGCTATCCTGATCAACACTGCACGCGGCGGGATCGTCAACGAAAGCGCGCTGGCGCAGGCACTGCGCAATGGAACCATAGCGGGCGCCGGCGTGGATGTGCTGTCGCAGGAACCGCCGGTCGACGGCAATCCGCTGCTGGATCCGGATATACCGAATCTGATCGTCACCCCGCACATCGCCTGGGCGGCGCGTGCGTCGCGACAGCGGGTCGTAGACATAGTGGTCGCAAACATCCGCGCGTACCTGCATGGCAAACCGCAGAACGTCGTGGTGTAGCCACGGCCGTGCAATCGGATTCGCCGACGGCCGGCCCGGCGTGGCGCTTTTTTCTGAATTGCCGCCGCTGTCCCTGTATGTGCACCTGCCCTGGTGCACCTCGAAGTGCCCCTATTGCGATTTCAATTCGCACCCGCTTCGAGCGCGATTGCCGGAGCGCGACTACATCGCCGCATTGCTCATCGATCTTGAGCAGCACCTCCACGAAATAGAAGGCCGAACGCTGTGCTCGATCTTCCTCGGCGGCGGTACCCCCAGCCTATTCAGTGTTGCAGGCATCGCCTCGCTGATCGCAGGCATATCCGCAAGGCTTCCCTTGGAGCCCGACGCAGAGATCACCCTGGAGGCAAATCCGGAGAGCGCCGAGGCGGATGCGTTTCTCGGTTATCGACGAGCCGGCGTCAACCGATTGTCGCTCGGGGTGCAAAGCTTTCAAACCGCATTTCTCCGGCGCCTGGGTCGGGCCCACGATGACGAGCAGGCGTTGGCGGCGGTTGCCGCCGCCAACGCCACCGGGTTCGACAGCGTCAACGTCGATATGATGTTCGGTCTGCCGGCACAGACGCTCGACGACGCGGGCAGGGACGTGGAGGCCGCCATCGCGGCGCGGCCGCCTCACTTGTCCTACTATCAACTGACCCTGGAGGCCAACACACCGTTTCACCGCAACCCGCCACCGCTGCCCGACGAAGACGAACTGTGCCGCATGCAACGGCTGATCCAGGCGGTACTGCGCTCCGCGGGGTATGCCCGATACGAGGTTTCCGCGTACGCCCGGGCCGCGCGCCGGTGCCGGCACAATCTCAACTATTGGCGTTTCGGCGACTATCTCGGCATCGGCGCCGGGGCGCACTCCAAGATCACGCACCCGCATCGCGTCGTGCGCAGTTGGAAAACCCGACATCCGAAGGAATACATGCGTAACGCGTCCAGCGACGCCCGTGTCGCCGGCGTGAGGGAGTTGACCGCCGAGGATCGCGCTTTCGAATTCCTCATGAACGCCCTGAGGCTGAGACACGGATTCTCGACCACGCTGTTCGAGCGCCGCACGGGTTTGTGCCCGCATCGTCTCCTGCAGCAATGCGAAACGCTGACACGTATGGGCCTGATGTCGATCGACGGCACGCGCGTGCGCGCGACCGCGCGCGGCTATCGCCATCTCGATGGGCTGCTGTTGCGGATGCTGCCGGAACCGGCGCCCGGACATCGCCGCAAGCGGCGAACGAACCTCGAATAGGAGGAGGCCGCCGTGTTTCACGTGGTTCTCTATCAACCCGAGATACCGCCCAACACCGGCAACGTCATGCGATTGTGCGCCAATACCGGTTGTCGTCTGCATTTGATCGAACCGCTCGGTTTCAGTCCGGACGACGCGAAACTCCGCCGCGCCGGACTCGATTACAGCGACTGGGCGAGCGTGGCGAGGCACCCCTCGGTAGCGGCGTTCCTGGCGTCGATCACGAGCGGACGTCTGTTCACGGTGTCGACGCACAACCGCACCGTCTACACCGCGCCCCGGTATCGGCAGCAGGACGTGTTTCTGTTCGGTCCGGAGACCCGAGGACTGCCCCCCGATCTTCGAGACTCGGTGCCCGAGGGGCAGCGTATCACGCTGCCGATGATCCCCAACAACCGCTCCCTCAATCTCTCCAACGCAGTCAGCGTGGTGGTGTTCGAGGCGTGGCGACAACTCGGCTTTGCGGAGAGAAAGACGTGAAACGCCGCTGTCCGTGACTACTCCGATTTGGGCTCGCGCCGGATGAGCTCTTCCACCGCCATCTGCGGCGAATGTCCCTCGTAGATCACCCGGTAGACTTTTTCCGTGATCGGCATGTCTATGCGTGCGCGTGTCGCCATATTGTACAACTCGCGCACGGTCTTCACGCCTTCCGCTTCCTGACCGACATCCGCCAGCGCCTGCTGCAGGCTTCGGCCTTTTCCGAGTGCGATGCCAACGCGCCGGTTACGAGACTGGTCATCGGTACAAGTCAGTACCAGATCCCCAACGCCGGTCAATCCCATGAAGGTGGAAGCGCGCCCCCCGAGCGCCACCCCCAATCGATGCATCTCCGCCAAACCCCGGGTTATGAGGGCGGCGCGGGCATTGGCGCCGAATCCCAGCCCATCGCTGATCCCCGCCGCCAACGCCATGACGTTCTTGATGGCGCCTCCGAGCTGAACCCCCGCCATGTCCGGGTTGGTGTACACACGTACGCGTTCGTTGCGCAACCAAGCGGCCACGCGCGCCGCGATCTCCTCGTCGTCCGAGGCCACCGTCAGAGCCGTCGGCAACGCCCTGGCGACTTCGCTCGCGAAACTGGGTCCAGACACTACGGCGCGCGACACCGACGTGCCCAGTAACTCGACGACGACGTCGCTCAGCAGCAACTCGCGATCGGGATCGAATCCCTTAGTGCCCCAGGCGACGATCATTCCGCTGCGGTCGGGACGCGTCTCGGCGATCTGCGCCACCGTATGCCGAAACGCGTGGCTCGGAACCACGATAAGGATCTGGTCGTTGCCGCGCACCACGGCCGCCAATTCGAGGCATACATCTACGGCGTCGGGAAGTGCAATGCCGGGAAGGTAGTCCTTGTTTTCGCGATGCCTTGAGAGCCTCGCCATGTGCTCCGCATCGTGGCCCCACAGGCGCACGCGATGGCCGTTGCGGGCGAGCAGTACGGCCAGGGCGGTACCCCAGGAACCCGCGCCGAGCACCGCCACGGAGGCGCTCATGTTACCGGGATCCAGACTCGGCATGACCCGGGGGACGTACGTCAGTCCGTTGCGCGGACTTCAGTTGGCCTTCGGTTCCTCGGGCGGGGACTTTTCCGGCGCGGTGGCCGTTTTGGCATCGGCCTCGCCGTTTCCGCCCGCCGGGGACGTCGCCTGCTGCTGCGACTTTTTCTGCAGGTAGAGCGCCTCGAAATTCACGGGGTTGACCAAAAGCTGAGGAAAACCACCTTTGGCCACGAAATCCGCCACCGCTTCGCGGGCAAACGGCAGCAATACGTTGGGGCAGGCCACTTCGAGGGCCAGGGGCAATTCGTCGTCGCTGACCCCCATTATCTCGAACACACCCGCTTGTTGCGCCTCGATGAGAAACGTGGTCTGGTCGCCCGACTTCGCGGTCACCGTCATCGTCAATACCACCTCGTAGAAACCCGTTTCCTTGCTCAATACCGAGTGGGCAAGGCGAATCTGCACATCGATGGTCGGCGTGATGTCGGCCTTAACGAAGATTTGCGGCGCCTGCGGCGACTCGAAGGAAACGTCCTTGAGGTAGATCTTTCGTATACCGAATTTTGCTTGACTTTGCGGCTGTTCTGCCATTTCGCGCACCTTATTTTAGAATTTCGCGACGGCTCTGAATTGATCAGAGACCTGTTAACCTTTTTCTATGGGCAGCTTTTCCTTTTCCCAGGAAAGCACTCCTCCCGCCAACGTATACACGCGCTCGAACCCTTGTTTGCTGAGTGCACGGGCGGCGGTCGACGAGCGATTCCCGGTTCTGCAAGTGATGATTATCGTCTTATCTTTGTTCTTCTTCAGGGCGACGTTATCTGAGGATAGTTTCTTTAGCGGCACGTTCAAGGAACGGGCTATATGACCCTTCTTGAATTCATGGGGCTCACTGACATCGACGATGAGGGCGTCATCCCGGAGCAAACGGGGGAGCTCCAATGCCGATACCGACTTGATTCCGGAACGGCGTGTCCGTAGAGGCTCCAGCAGTAGCATGACGACGATCGCGGCCGCCATCGCGAATAAATACCAGTTGTCGATGATGAATTTTGTCGTCATCTGAGGAGGCCGTTGAGACCGGTATCGATAAATCCTGGAAGTGCGCGAGATTACCGGTTATGGTCGCCATCAGCAATAGATCGGCGCCGACGGTGCGGTAGCGCCGTCCGTACGGCGCAGGACGTGGTGGTCAGTGATCCTGTGTGGTGCAGAACGCGAGCCGCATCGACTCCATGAGCCGAAGAATGCGTTCGTCGCCGATGCTGTAGTAGACCTTGTTGGCGTCCTTGCGCGAGTCCAGGATGCCTTTATCCCGTAAAATGGAGAGGTGTTGGGAAATGTTGCTTTGCGAAGTACCGACCATATCAACGAGGTCCTGGACGCTGGTCTCCGGCGCTCCTCCCAGGATACACAAGATCTTGAGTCGCAGCGGATGGGCCATCGCTTTCAGCGATCGCGAGGCATGATGAATGTCCGCCTCGCTCGCCAGCAGCATCTCGGCCGCAGTGGCTGCGGAATTGCCGGCGCCGGATTTCGAACTGCTCATGGGCCACCCTTTCCAGTCGTAACTCTATTAGTAGTCGATTATACACTAATATTACGCCGATAAA
The DNA here is from genome assembly GCA_947258495.1 of uncultured Gammaproteobacteria bacterium. Classification (GTDB taxonomy): domain Bacteria; phylum Pseudomonadota; class Gammaproteobacteria; order Arenicellales; family JAANXG01; genus CALZGZ01. Next base: position 48,434 of record CAMYIN010000097.1, on the reverse strand, counting down.
AGCCCCTATAATCGCCGTTTGTGGCTCCCAGATTCCTCGTTTTCGCTACCATGCTCGCGGCCGCGACGACCGCGGCCGCGCCGCCCGAAGGACCGTACGAAAAACAGCTGCAGCGACTGCGGGTAAAAATGCAGGCGCTGCAGGCTGAAATAAATCGCGACAGGTCAAAGCGGGATGAGACCCGCGAAGCGCTGCATCGCAGCGAGCGGGAAATCGGGGCCATCAACGCCAAGCTGCGCGCGCTGCGCACGGCGATCGAACAGAAAAACACGCGCATCAAAGAGCTCAATGCGGATCGCGAGCGTCAGCAGCAACGTCTGCAGACGCACACCGACGTCTTCAGTCGCACGATATACGCAACCTATGTCATGGGACGGCAGGGGTATGTCAAGATGCTGCTCAATCAGGAGGACCCGGCCAAGCTGGGCCGGGCGATCACCTACTACCGCTATCTCGCGCGTGCGCGCAGTCAACAGATCGAAGCCGTGCGTCAGTCCCTGGCGGCTTTGCAGCAGTCGCAGGAACGATTGGATAAGGAGCAGCGGGAACTGGTTGCGCTGCAGCAGACGCAGCTGGAAAGCCGCCGGGCGTTGCGACAGAAGCGCAAGGAGCGCGCTGCGCTGCTTGCCAAACTGGAGGCACGCATTCTGAGCCAAAACGAGGAACTGGCATCGCTTCACGAGCACGAGCGCCGACTCGAAACGCTGCTTGCCGAGCTCGCGGAAATGATGCGAGAGCTGCCGGCGACCTTGAAGGCCGAGATCAGATTCGGCGACATGAAAGGTCGCTTGGCGCTGCCGGTAAAAGGGACCATCGGGGCGCGTTTCAATCAGCAGAAGAAAGGCAACCTGCGCTGGCAGGGCCTGTTCCTGAAGGCTCCCGAAGACCGCGTCGTGCGCGCCGTATTTCACGGACGAGTGGCGTTCGCGGATTGGCTGCGGGGGTTTGGGTTATTATTGATTATCGATCACGGCGACGGCTATATGAGCTTGTACAGCCACAACAAGCTGCTGTACAAGGAAGTGGGGGACTGGGTAGATACCGGCAATCCCATCGCGGTGGTGGGGAACAGTGGCGGTTTGAGCCAGACCGGATTATATTTTGAAATCAGGCATAACGGGAAACCACGCAATCCGCTCTTGTGGTGCAAGGCCGGGTAAATGCAGTCATCAGGCGAGTCGCACGCAGGTATCGTAGCGGCGGGAGAACAGCAGTATGGGTAGAGTAACTCGAAATTTATTAGTGTTGGCCCTAGGCGCGTTGCTCGGCGTCAGTACCACGTTTTACCGGGACGTTCAGGCTGAACGTCAGGATTCATTGCAGCCGCTGCCTCTGGACGAGTTGAGGGTCTTGACGGAGGTCTTTGGCAAGGTAAAGAGCGACTACGTCGAAGACGTGGATGACAAGAAACTCCTTATCGACGCGATTCAAGGCATGCTCTCCGGCCTGGACCCGCATTCGACCTATCTGGACCCGGAGTCCTTCAAGGAAGTACGCATCGGTACCGAAGGCAAATTCGGGGGCCTTGGAATCGAAGTCACCATGGAAAACGGCTTCGTCAAGGTGGTGGCCCCCATCGACGACACCCCGGCTCATCGAGCGGGAATCAAGGCCGGAGATCTGATCACCCGCCTGGATGATTCCCCGGTGAAGGGAATGACCTTGAGCGATGCGGTGCGGCGCATGCGCGGCAAGCCGAACACGAAAATAAAACTGACGGTAATTCGAGAAGACGAACCTCAGCCGCTGGAGTTCGTGCTCACGCGGGCTATCATCAAGATCACCAGTGTGCGCGGTAAAATCCTCGAGGACGGCTACGGCTATCTGCGCGTGACTCAGTTTCAATCGTCCACCGCAGACGCCGTGCGACGCCAACTGGGCAAAATGAAGAAACAATCCGGCGGAGCCTTGAAGGGCATCGTGCTCGACCTGCGGAACAACCCGGGGGGAGTACTGAACGGCGCAGTTGCGGTCACCGACACCTTCCTGCGAAAGGGGGTGATTGTCTCCACCAAGGGCCGAATCGAGGACTCGCAACTCAAATTCACCGCCACCCCCAATGACTACAGCGACGACGCACCGATCGTCGTCCTGGTCAACGGCGGATCGGCGTCTGCGTCCGAAATCGTCGCCGGTGCCCTGCAGGACCATAAACGCGCGATCATCATGGGCACCAAGACCTTCGGCAAGGGATCGGTGCAGACCATACTACCGATGAAAAACGGCGCGGCGCTGAAAATCACCACCGCCCGTTACTACACGCCACAGGACCGCTCCATCCAGGCCGCCGGCATTGTCCCCGATGTGGTCGTCGAAGATCTGAAGCTCGCAAAGAAGGACAGCGACGCCTCGCGGCGCATCCGTGAACAGGACCTGCTCGGTCATCTGCGAAACGAGAACGGAAAAGACAACGACGAAGAGGCGCAGGACGCGCCCGACAGAGGTCCGTCCATCGATGACGATTTCCAGCTGCGCGAAGCGCTGAACCTGCTGAAAGGCGTCAACGTCGTCGGCGGCAGAAAGGAAGGCTGAGTCCGGGCCGCTGTGCAACGCCTGCGCGCGGCTTGACGCGAATGCCGATCGGGCCTGAATCGAACTCAGGCCCGAGGTCTTGACCCGATCCCCGCGCCATTACCCGGGACCCGGAGGACGCCCCCGACGACTTTCCCCGGCGGCGTCACGGCGAAGCGTATTTGAGCTTGCCGTCCTTGGAAAGGAGCACGGCGATGGGCCGGGTACCGTCGAATTGCGCCAGCACTATCATGGCGATCACCGTAATCGGCACACTCAGAAACATTCCCGCGATGCCCCATACGCTTCCCCACAAAACCAATGACAACAGCACCACCAAAGGGCTCAGGTTCAGCGAACTTCCCATGAGCTTCGGTTCGACGACGTTGCCTACGAGGAATTGCACCGCCGTCAGACCTACGGCTACGACCAGAAACGGCGTCGCATTGTCGAACTGCACCAGCGCCAGAAGCGCGGGAAAGACCGTGGCGATAATCGACCCGATGGTGGGAATGTAGTTGAGGAGGAAAATGGTAAACGCCCAGAACTCGGCAAAATCGACTCCGACAGCCAGCAAGATCCCATAACTCAAGAAACCGGTGACCAGACTCATCAGCGTCTTGATGGAGATGTACGTCTGGATGTCGGATTGCATGTGCGACAACAGCCGCTCTGTAGCAACGCGGTGCTGCGGATCGGCGAAAAGAAAATCCAGTTTGCGTGAAAACGTCTTTTGCTCAACCAACAGAAAAATCACGTATATGAGAATCAATCCGGTATTGCCCAGAAAACCGGTGAGCGCCGACACCAGCTGCGAGACTGCCGGTCCGAGCTTTATCGTCTCCGTGAGCTGCCCGATATGCGGTAATTGTTCCAGGCCGGTCCAGACCGTAAATTGATGGAAGATCCGCTCCAGGTTTTCCCTGTAAGCGGGCACCGCCGCCGAGACCTGGGCGATGTTCGACTGGATCATGTTGACCAAAATACCGGCGACGACGAATATCGTCACCAACGCCAGGCACAACGTCACCCAATTGGTAGCTTTCTGCCCCCGCAGCAACCAATGTCCGTAGGCGCGGCTCAAGGCGTTAATGACGTACCAGATCATGACGGCCACCGCGAACGGCACCAGCAGCGCTTTGCCCACGGCGAGAACATAGAATCCCACCACCGTGGCAACGATAGCTAGGGAGACGGTTACCGTGCCCGAAATCGGCATGTTCGTTCAGCCCGATCTGCGAAATTGGGTCCCCGTGCTGGACCGGCGTGCACTCGCGTGAGCGACACCGCAACGAGCACGTGTGCGTTCCCGCGTCTCCGGACAACCCTCGATGCGAACTCCTTCGCCCGTGTCCTCGACACCGATCGGCGACAGGTGACGGACGGTCGGCATCACGAATCCCACCGGTCGTCACGCACCTGCACGGTGTCACCGACGATGCGAACGGGGAAAACCGAAATGGGTTCGTACGCGGGGGGCGCCAGCACGTCGCCGGTCCTGAGGCAGAATTTGGCGCCGTGCCGAGGGCAGACGATGACGTCTCCCTCCAGCTCACCACTGGCCAGCTCCGCACCGTCGTGGGAGCACACGTCTTCGATTGCGAGAAATTCGCCATCGATATTGAACACCGCTACGGCTACGTCATCGACATCTACGATGACTCGCTCACCGGGCGGGAGTTCGTCTTTTTTCGCTACATCAACCCAATCGGACATAAGTGACGAAACAAAAGCTTGATGATCGCGCTGTGGCCGAGCCGCGCGTGGCCCACAATATTCAGCACCCGATACAAGAGAGGGCGTGCGCGCAGGAAACGCGAGCGCCGAATCGTCGTACTGCGGCGATTACACTTTCTCGTCTAGGCTACAGCGGAGCGTGGCCGATTTTGCGGCCCTGGGCACCCGGCCCCTAAAGCAGGCCGAGTTCGAGCTTGGCCTCCTCGCTCATCAGATCCTGGTCCCAGGGGGGGTCCCACACCAGTTCGACGACCGCGTCCTTGACACCTTCCACAGACCTTATCTTCTCCTCCACGACTCCGGGAAAGGTCTGCGCCACGGGGCACCCCGGGGCGGTCAGGGTCATGTTGACGCTGACCACCGCTTCGGCGTCGATGTTGATCTCGTAGATCAGACCCAGGTCGTAGATGTTCACCGGAATTTCCGGATCGTAAATCGTCCTGAGCGCGGCGATCACGCGCTCCTCCAGGGAGCCCCGGACCGCGTCCGTTAGCTGTGCCGATTTCGATTGCTCTTGGATCGTGCTCATTGCTTGCTCAACATGTGCTTGGCCCGCACCACTGCGTCGATAAATCTGTCCACGTCATCGCGGGTATTGTACATTCCAATGGACGCCCGTGCGGTACCGGGAAGGTTGAAATACTGCATCACCGGCATCGCGCAATGGTGACCGGCGCGAACGGCGACACCCAACTGATCCAATATCGTGCCCACATCCGAAGGATGGACGTCGTCGATGACGAACGAGAGAATACTGCACTTCAGCGACGCGGTACCGATGATTCGCAGCCCCGGCACCTCCAGCGCCCTTTGTGTCGCGTACTGCAATATGCTTCTTTCGTGGGCGGATATAGCCCCCAGACCCATGGCCTTGACGTAATCTATGGCGGATCCCAGACCGATCGCCCCGGAAATGTTCGGCGTTCCGGCTTCAAACTTGTACGGCAGCGCGTTGTACGTGGTCTTCTCGAAGGTGACGCGTTCGATCATTTCGCCGCCGCCCTGATAGGGCGGCATCGCCTCCAACAGTGCTTGTTTGCCGTAAAGCACGCCGATTCCGGTGGGGGCGTACAGTTTGTGACCGGAAAATGCATAGAAATCGCAATCCAGATCTCGCACGTCCACCTGTATATGCGCTACGGCCTGCGCCCCGTCGACGAGCACCACCGCGCCGGCGTCGTGGGCCCTGCGGATCAGCGTCTTGATCGGATTGATGCTGCCGAGGGCGTTGGAAACGTGGGTTACCGCAACCATTTTGGTGCGTTCGTTGAGCAGGCGGTCGAACTCCTCGAGGACGAGTTCGCCACGCTCGGACATCGGCACGATCCGCAGCACGGCGCCGGTCTGCTCGCAAAGCAGCTGCCAGGGTACGATGTTGGAATGGTGCTCCATCTGCGTGATCAAAATCTCGTCGCCCTCGCGGATATTCCGGCGGCCATAGCTTTGCGCCACCAGATTAATCGCTTCCGTGGTCCCACGAACGAACACGATTTCCTGCACTTCGGAGGCGTGTATGAAGTTTCGCACCTTCTCCCGCGCCGCCTCGAAGGCACGCGTGGCGCGTTCGCTCAATTCGTGCAGGCCCCGGTGCACGTTTGCGTTGTCGAGATAGTAATACCGCTCAAGGGTTTCTATCACCGACACGGGTTTCTGTGTGGTGGCGCCATTGTCGAGATACACCAACAGTCGCCCGTGCACTTCTTGATGCAGTATGGGGAAGTCGGCGCGAACTCGATCGATATCGAAACTCTGTGCATCAGGCGCGCGATGCAAAGATGCTTCCGCGTGGGTCACGCCAAATCCTCTAACTGCTGGCCGTGCAGTAATTTCGACACCAGACGACCCTCCATCGCCCGTCGAATCGGATCCAGCGCAAATCGGTTGATGACATCGTTGGCGAACGCGTAGGTCAGTAGGTTACGCGCAGTCGATTCGTCAAGTGCCCGTGACCGGAGATAGAAAATCGCATCGGGATCGAGCTGGCCGACGGTTGCGCCGTGGGAACACTTGACATCGTCGGCATAGATTTCGAGCTGGGGTTTGGTATCGACTTCGGCGTTCGGAGACAACAACAGATTCTTGTTCTGCTGCTGGGCGTCGGTGTGCTGCGCATCCTGGTGCACGACGACACGCCCGTGAAAGACCGCGCGGGCGCGGCCATCCAGGACGCCCTTGTAGAACTCATCGCTGATACAGTGCGGCGACCGATGGTCGACCTGGGTGTGGTTGTCGATATGCTGCTTGCCGGTACCGATGTAAAGCCCGTTGAGTTTGCTGCATGTCCCCGGAGCGGCGAGGGAGACCTGGATGTCGGTGCGGGCGATGGCGGCGCCCAAGGCGATATTGTTCGTCGTGACCGCACTGTCCCGCGCCTGCTCGAGATACAAGCCGTGCACGTGATACGCGCGCTGGCTCTCCTCCTGCAGCTTGTAGTAGTCGATGTGCGCCGAAGGCCCGGCGATGACTTCGGTTATCGCGCTGGTCAGGTATCGGTTCTGTCCCAGACCGACGAAGCGTTCCACGATCACGGCACGGCTGCCGCTTTCCGCGATTATTAGGTTCCGCGGATAGGTAACCCGCCGGTTGTCGTCAGTACCCGTCGATACGTAGATCAACTCAATGGGGAGCTCCAACTCGCAGTTGCGGCCCAGGCGGACATAGGCGCCATCCATGAGATAGGCCGTATTCAGTGCGGCGAACCCGTGGAGCTCTCCGGGCGCGCTGCGGCCCAGTTCTCCCTCCAGCTCCCGGGGCTGCTGATTCAGGACCGTTGCCAGGTTGTCCACCACGATTCCATCCGCTAGTGTGCCGAGTGCGGAGAGGTGCGGCGCATAGTGACCGTTGACGAAGACACAACGATGGCTCTCCAAACCCGCAAACGAGAGCGGCCGCAAACGTTCACCGTCGACACCGTCGCCGGGGTCGAGTACGGGCAAGAACGGTTGCTTGGCGATGACCCGAACGTCGGTGTATTTCCAGTCTTCGTCTCGCAGGGTGGGAAATCCGACGTTATTGAAGCGTGAAAGACCGGCTTCGCGTACCCGCCGCAGCCACGGCTGCGCGCTTCCCGGAAGTCGTTGCGCAACACTACGGTGGGAGTCGACGTACGATTGACGTACGGGATCGGTCACGGTATTCAAGCTCCCGCGGAACGCGCCGCACCTTCACCGGACGATTGCACAAGCTGCGTATAGCCGTGTTTCTCCAACTCGAGCGCCAATTCCTTGTCCCCGGACTTTACGACCCGTCCATTGGCCAATACATGAACGTAGTCCGGCACAATATAGTCGAGCAACCGCTGGTAGTGCGTGACGACGATAATGGCGCGCTCCGCATCGCGCAGCGAGTTGACGCCGTGGGCGACGATCTTCAGAGCGTCTATGTCGAGTCCGGAATCGGTCTCGTCCAGTATCGCTAGCAGCGGCTCCAACACCGCCAGTTGCAGTATCTCGTTGCGCTTCTTCTCACCACCGGAGAATCCTTGGTTTACCGACCGGTGCAGGAATTCTTCCTTCATCTGCACCAATTTGACTTTTTCCTTGATCAGCTTCAAGAACTCCACCGCCGACAACTCGCCGAGTCCCAGGTGCTTGCGCTTGGAGTTGAGGGCCGCTTTGAGCAGATACAAATTGCTCACGCCCGGGATCTCCACCGGATACTGAAACGCGAGAAAAATCCCCTCCCGGGCTCGCTCCTCCGTCGACAGCGCGAACAGGTCCCGGTCCCGATAGCTGATCTTGCCCTGAGTGACTTCGTATCCGTCGCGACCCGTAAGTACGTTCGCCAAGGTGCTCTTGCCCGAACCATTGGGGCCCATGATCGCATGAACCTCCCCGGCACGAACCTCTAAATCGATGCCCTTCAGTATCGGCGTACCGTCAACATCAACGTGCAAGTTCTCGATCTTCAACATTTCGATGAGTCAACTTCCGGTCAATAGTGGAACGCGCAGGCGGCGTTGGTCCCGGGTGCACGCGCCGTGCTCTGCGTAACAAACGAATAGGCGACTAGCCGACCGCCCCTTCCAGGCTCACATCCAGAAGCTTCTGCGCCTCCACGGCGAACTCCATGGGCAGTTCCCTGAATACTTCTTTACAGAATCCGTTTACGATCATGGACACCGCATCCTCCTCGGACAACCCCCGCTGTCGACAATAGAACAGTTGATCGTCGCTGATCTTGGACGTCGTAGCCTCGTGTTCCACCCGGGCTGTAGGGTTTTTCACCTCGACGTAGGGGAAGGTGTGTGCGCCGCAGCGATCGCCCAGCAACAGCGAATCGCATTGTGAGTAATTGCGCGCGTTATCCGATCCGCTCAGCACTTTCACCAATCCACGGTAGGTGTTCTGACCGTGTCCGGCGGAGATGCCTTTGGAAATGATCGTGCTCGCGGTGTTCTTTCCGATGTGTATCATCTTGGTGCCGGTGTCGGCCTGCTGCCGATTGTTCGTCAGGGCCACGGAATAAAACTCACCCACGGAGCCGTCGCCCTCGAGGAGCACACTCGGATACTTCCAGGTGATGGCGGAACCCGTCTCCACCTGGGTCCAGGAAATCTTCGAACGGTGGCCCCGGCACGCGCCGCGCTTGGTGACGAAGTTGTAGATTCCTCCCCGCCCGAGCTCGTCACCGGGATACCAGTTCTGCACGGTGGAATATTTTATCTGCGCGTTTTCCAGGGCGATCAACTCCACTACGGCCGCGTGCAGCTGGTTCTCGTCGCGCATGGGCGCCGTGCAACCCTCGAGATAACTGACGTAGCTGCCCTCGTCGGCGATGATCAGCGTGCGTTCAAACTGGCCGGTGTTCATGGCGTTGATGCGAAAATACGTCGACAACTCCATGGGGCAGCGAACACCCTTGGGAATGTAAACAAAAGAACCGTCGCTGAATACCGCGGAATTTAGTGCGGCGTAAAAATTGTCACCCTGCGGCACGACCGAACCCAGGTATCGCCGCACCAACTCGGGATGCTCCTGCAACGCCTCGGAGATGGAGCAAAAGATGACTCCCGCCTCCGCGAGCGTGTTGCGAAACGTGGTTTTCACCGACACGCTGTCGAAAACGGCGTCCACAGCCACGCCCGCAAGCGCCTTTTGTTCTTCGAGGGGGATACCCAGTTTTTCATAGGTCTCGAGCAGCTTGGGGTCCACCTCCTCCAGGCTCTTGGGACCGGGCGTCTGCTTGGGAGCGGAATAGTAGCTGATGGCCTGATAATCGATCGGCGAATACTGCACCTGGGCCCACCGGGGCTCGCGCATCGTCAGCCAGTGGCGGTACGCCTGCAACCTCCACTCCAGCATGAACGCCGGCTCCCGCTTTTTTTCCGAAATCGCGCGCACCACGTCCTCGTTGAGGCCCGGGGGCAAAGTCTCGGCATCGATTTCTGTGACGAAACCCTCCTTGTACTCCCGACCGACCAGCCGGTCGAGGTCGTTCGCAGGACTCGTCACCGGTGCACGCTCCGTCACGATCGCTCGGTGACCTCAGACGGAAGCGTTGGAAGACGCGGTACCGACGCGGCCCAGGCGCACGTCCTGCTGCTGTGACCTCTCCTGCACGCAGGGCCACTGAGTCAGTTCACCCAGCTTGATCTTGTCGAGAAATTCATACAGCTGGCGGCTCAGATCCTTCCAAAGCTCGTGGGTCAGACACGGCTGCCCGTCTTGACAGTCCCCGCGACCCCCACAGCGCGTGACGTCGACTTTTTCGTCAACCGCGGTAATGATGTCGGCAACGGATATGTCGCTCGCCGGTATGGCCAAGCGATAACCGCCTCCAGGCCCCCGCAGACCCTTCACCAGCCCGGCTTTACGCAACGCCGCGAACAGCTGCTCCAGATAGGACAGGGAAATATTTTGGCTCGTGGCAATGTCGCTCAAGGTCACCGGCCCGGAGACCTCGTGTATTGCCAGATCCATCATTGCGGTGACAGCGTAACGGCCTTTCGTAGTCAGTCTCATAGTCGCGACTCCTGCTTGCTCTGCCCAAACCATCGGGCGCGTAGAACGATTGGATGACGGGGCAGATTTATTGAAATGTAAAATACCCGACTAATATGGTCAAGTAAACCATGGCTTAGTCCTATTTGAACCATAATCCCCCAATATGCTGGTGGGAATATATACCTCTATCGAGAGGGGCGCCAGAGGCAACGCCGATTATTTCCCGTTGGGCCAGCTCAGCAACAGAAACCCCACGCCCAACCCACCGAGCACCCAGGTCGACAGCGGCATGTCGTGGACCATGAGCGGCGCATAACCGTCCAGGGCCGCGAGAATGGCCGCCGCGAGCAGCAGCACCGCGCCGACCGTGCCGACGAACTGGCGACGATGGTTGGCGAGCAGCGTCTTGCGTAACCGCGCCAGTTCGTCGGTCTGGCGCCGGCTCGCGGTCTCGTCGTCGTGCAACTTGCGCAGCAGTCCGTGCGCCAGTGTGGGAATTTCCGGCAGCACCCGGCCCCACTTGGGGAGCTCGCGCTTGAGGCCGTCACGAAATGCCGCGGGGCCGACCTGTCTACGCATCCACTTCTCCAGGAACGGTTTCGCCGTCTCCCAGAGATCCAACTGGGGATACAGCTGTCGCCCCAGGCCCTCTATATTCAGCAGCGTCTTCTGCAGCAATACCAGTTGCGGCTGGATCGGCATTTCGAATCGCCGCGCCGTCTGAAACAGCTGCACCACCAGTTTCCCGAACGAGATTTCGCTGATCGGTTTGGCGAATATAGGCTCACACACGGTCCGGATGGCGGCCTCGAACTCGTCCACCTTGGTGTGCGCCGGCACCCAGCCTGCGGTCAGATGCGCCTCGGCGACGGCGCGATAGTCTCGATTGAAAAAGCCGAGAAAATTCTCCGCCAGATAACGCTTGTCGTCGTCGCTGAGGGTGCCCATGATGCCGAAATCAACTGCTCTGTACTGCCCACTGTCGGAGACGAATATGTTGCCCGGGTGCATGTCGGCGTGGAAAAAGCCGTCTCGGAAAGCCTGGGTGAAAAAGATTTCTACGCCGTTGTGCGCGAGCGTGCGCATATCGATGCCGGCGGCCCGTAAGGCCTCGATGTCGCGGATAGGGATGCCGTGGATACGCTCCATCACCATCACATCTTTGCGCGTCACATCCCAGTACACCTCCGGCACGTAGATGATATCCGAACCCTCGAAGTTGGAGCGCAATTGACTGGCGTTGGCTGCCTCCATTCTCAGGTCCAATTCGTTGTGGATGGTCTTGTTGTATTCATCGACGATGTCCACGGGACGTAAACGTGGACCTTCTTCCCAGTATTTCTCCGCCAGGCGCGCGACCGTGTAGAGCAACTCGATATCGCGATCGATTACGTTTTGAATGTTAGGCCGCAGGACCTTCACCACTACGTCGGTTCCGTTCAACAGCGTCGCCGGATGCACCTGGGCCACGGAGGCGGACGCCATGGGTGTGGATTCGAAGGAAGAGAAGAACCTGTCCAACGGTGCTTCGTACGCGTGTTCAATCACGGACTTGGCGCTCGCGCTGGAGAAGGGCGGGACCTGGTCCTGCAGCTTGCTCAACTCGTTCGCCAGGTCCTCCGAGATCAAGTCCGGCCGGGTCGACAGCATCTGCCCGAATTTGACAAACACCGGGCCCAGTTCCTCCAACGCTTCCCGCAGGCGTTTGCCGCGCGGTTTTCGCATCGAACGCCGCCAGCGCCACGGCATGAGGTAGGAGACGTAGCGGTAAGGGCGAAACAGGTGAATCGCGGTAACGAAGTCGTCCAGCCCGTGTTTTGCGAACACCTGCGAAATGCGCAGGAGCCGGAAGAACTGCGACGGACGCATCATGGCTTAAGAGATCGCAGTCTCTGTACGCGCTGCTCGAGCCGGTCCACAGCGGAACGCAGTTCGTCAACCGCGGCGGTGAATTGCGACACCAGCGAGGCGGGCGCCAGCAGTCGGGCTTCTTCCTGCAGGTACTCTGACGCATTCTGAAGCGCCGTGGTTCGGGCGCTCCGCTGCCAGTCGCCGAAGCCGCGCAACAGATTACCGAGCTGACGGGCCGGTACGTCGCCCAATATGCGTGCCACGAATTCCTCCCAGTCCAAGTCGATCTGCGACAACACATTCTGAAAGCGCTGACCCAGTTCGACGTCGCCCTCGATCGTCAACTTGCCGTCCTGGAAAATCTTGCCCTGAATCCCGCGAAGACCCAGTTGTGCAATCGTGACGGGGGATCCCGACAAGGTCACGTCGGCGGGACCCTCATGGCCGCGGCGGATCGCGATGCCGTCTTCCTTCGGCATGAGATACAACCGCTGGTGCAGACCCTCTATCTCCAGACATACGACCACGCCCTGGAGCTCACGCATTCGGCGGACGGATTCGGGGTCCAAACGAAGCAACCAATTTCCACCGGATTCGATCAGGTCAAACAACATGCCGCTTTCGTCACCCCGGACTGAATTCTCAATGTTCGTCGGCGACCGCTCAAAGCTTGTAGCCGCTGTGCACTGCGACGATGCCCCCGCTGAGATTATGGTAGGCGACACGTTCGAAATCGGCCGCTTCCATCATCGCCCGCAACTCCTCCTGGGTGGGTTGCTTTCGAATCGATTCGACGAGGTATCGGTAACTGCCCCTGTCCCCCGCGACCCATCGTCCGAGTTGCGGCAACACACCGAACGAATAACCGTCGTAAAGCCTGCGAAGCAGCTTCGAGGTTGGACGCGAAAACTCCAGGATCACGACCCGCCCGCCCGGTATCAGGCACCGGTACATGGATTGCAGCGCCTGCTCCTGGCGCGTCACATTGCGCAAGCCGAAACCGATACTGATGCAGTGAAAGGAATTCTCCGCAAACGGCAGTTTCTCCGCGTCCGCCTGAACGTAGAATACATTGCCGACGATACCGGCATCCGCCAATCGGTCTCGTCCGCGTCGCAACATCGCCGCGTTGATGTCGGTCGAGACCACCAGTCCGGACTCTCCGACCCGGTGCGCGAACTTTTTCGTCAGATCCCCGCTTCCCGCGGCAATGTCCAACACTGCATCGCCACTCCTGACGTTGCTCAGGGCCGCGGCAAACTGCTTCCACATCCGGTGAACGCCGAACGACATGAGGTCGTTCATGAGATCGTATCTGTCCGCAACCGAATGAAAAACCTCGCCCACCAGTCGCGATTTTTCTTTCTCGCGGACGTCACGGAATCCGAAGTGTGTATACTTGTCGCGATTCGTGTCAGTCACCGCGCATCAGATCGTCGTAGGGTTGTGGGTTCCTTTCATGACCGGCGTCTTTCAAACGCCTGAGGTAGGCCTCCCAGTACTCCTTGCGTTTGGCGCCGAGTTCATAAAGCGTTTCCCAGGAATAGATACCTGTATCGTGGCCGTCATCGAACCGCAGCATCACGGCATAGCTTCCCACCGGCTCGATGGCGACGATGTTTACCTTCTCCTTCCCCATCTGCAGCACCTCCTGACCGGGCCCGTGGCCCCGCACCTCCGCGGATGGGGAGTATACGCGCAGATATTCGCACGGCAGCTTGAACCGGGCGCCGTCGTCGAACGCCGTTTCCAGCACGCGGGACTGCTGATGCAGCCTGATGTCGGTAGGTTTCGGCCTGCTTTCAGCCATCGCCTGGCATACCGTCGGTGACCACCGCGTATCGCGGTAAGGTCGATGTCAGGCGGTTTCTTGAAGCCATTCGGCTACGCTCTCCGCGAAATAGGTGAGTACCGCATCGGCCCCCGCGCGCTTGAATCCAACCAGCGCCTCCAGGACGACGGTGCGCAAGTCCAGCCAGCCGTTCTGTGCCGCGGCCTGCAGCATCGCGTACTCGCCGCTGACCTGGTATACGAAAGTCGGGATACCGAATTCCTGTTTCACCCGGTACACAACGTCCAGATAAGGCATACCGGGTTTCACCATGACCATATCGGCGCCCTCCTGGATATCCAGCGCCACCTCCCGCAGAGCCTCGTCGCCGTTGGCGGGGTCCATTTGATAGCTGTATTTGCTGCCGCCGCCGAGATTGGCGGACGAGCCGACGGCGTCGCGAAACGGGCCGTAGTACGCGGAAGCATACTTGGCCGCATAAGCGAGAATACGAACGTTGTGGCGATTTTCGTGCTCCAGCGCCCGCCGTATCGCACCCACGCGCCCGTCCATCATGTCCGAAGGCGCGACGATATCGGCCCCGGCCTCGGCGTGGGATACGGACTGCCTGATGAGGACCTCAACGGTCTCGTCGTTCAGGACATAACCAGTGCCATCGATCAGCCCGTCCTGGCCGTGGCTGGTAAAAGGGTCGAGGGCGACGTCCGTGATGATGCCCAGGTCGGGCACGTCGTCCTTGAGCGCGCGCACCGCGCGCTGCACCAGGCCGTTGGAGTTGTAGGCCTCCTGCGCGTCGTCGCTTTTCTTTTCCGGTGGGACCACGGGGAACAAGGCCACCGCCGGCACGCCCCGCTCGTGCAGCCGCCGCGCCTTGGCCATGAGCCGATCCACGGTGTGGCGCTCGACGCCGGGCATAGAAGGAACCGGTTCACTGTCGCCGGTCCCCTCCTTGACGAAGATCGGTTGTATGAGATCGTCCGCAGAAAGCCGGTGCTCGCGCATCAAGCGCCGCGTGAATTCGTTTCTGCGCATCCTTCGCATGCGCGTGGCCGGATATCCCGGCGTCAATGCATTCGAGTCATTCATTATTTCGCAATTCCCGCTTCCAATATCCGTTATCGTCTCATTATCCGGTAGGTCCGCAAAACGCCGATTCGTTTATACTATAAATGCCCTCGCGCCGGGCACCAACCGCATCGCCTCCGCCCGCGCTTGCAGAATCACGGCATTATGGGAAAATCCGCGTCTCCGGGAGTCGAATCATGCCTGTTATTCCTGATTTCAGTGAGTCGGAGCTGGACATAATACGGGATCTTTTGCAGCTGCGTTACAAGAAATCCGTGGAGCTTCACCTCGCGGACGCCGAGTTGCGGCTGGACCCGTCCTCTAACGATCTGCGCGAATGCCCTACCGTATTCTGGAAGGAGCGTGACTGCAGCTTTGTGATATTCAAGACCGGAGTGCGCGAGTACCGCTGTCAATTTTTTTACGAGCCCTCGGATCAGTTCGGCACCGGCCTCGACAAGTACGACGACATCCAGGAATGCGTGTCGGCATTACTGCAGGTACAGTCGGACAGCGAAAGGGATCGGGAAGGCGTGACCTCGGGCGTCACCGGAAAAGATCTCTGACACGATTGGACGGGACAACCATTTCAGCAACCATCAGAGGGGAACATGCCTAAAATCAAACCGAAGAATGCCTTCTATGCCCAATCCGGCGGCGTCACCGCGGTGATCAACGCCAGCGCCTGTGGCGTCATCGAAACCGCAAGAAAGCACAAGAACAAGATCGGACGGGTCTACGCCGGGCGCAACGGCATCATCGGGGCCCTGACCGAAGACCTCATAGATACCAATCGGGAAAACGCAAGATCAATAGCCGCACTCCGCCACACGCCCTCCGGCGCTTTCGGCTCGTGCCGATACAAACTCAAGAGCCTGGAGGAAAACAGGCGCGAGTACCAGCGGCTGATAGAAGTGTTCGAGGCGCACAATATCGGATATTTCTTTTACAACGGTGGTGGAGATTCGGCGGATACGTGCCTGAAGGTGTCGCAACTCTCGGAGACCATGGGTTATCCGATACAGGCCATCCACGTCCCCAAGACCGTGGATAACGACCTGCCTATCACGGACAACTGCCCGGGCTTCGGCTCGGTAGCGAAATACATCGCGGTCTCGACCCGGGAAGCGAGTTTCGATGTGGCGAGCATGGCCAAGACCTCGACCAAGGTGTTCATCATCGAGGTCATGGGTCGGCATGCGGGCTGGATCGCCGCCGCCGGCGGCCTGGCGTCGAGCGAAGACACCCCGATTCCGGTCCTCATCCTGTTTCCCGAGGTGCGATTCGATCGGCAGAAATTCATAGACAGGGTCGACCAGCTGGTGAAACAGCACGGCTACGTCTCGGTCGTGGTATCCGAGGGCGTGAAAGGGCCCGAAGGCCGGTTTCTCTCCGACCAGGGCCTGACGGACGCCTTCGGCCACGCGCAACTGGGAGGCGTGGCGCCGGTGGTGGCCAACATGGTGAAACAGGATCTCGACCTCAAGTACCACTGGGCGGTGGCGGATTACCTGCAG
This sequence comes from uncultured Gammaproteobacteria bacterium, assembly GCA_947258495.1. GTDB lineage: Bacteria > Pseudomonadota > Gammaproteobacteria > Arenicellales > JAANXG01 > CALZGZ01. The sequence continues at coordinate 32,016 of CAMYIN010000097.1, read as the reverse complement.
CGCGCAGCACGCCATATAGCTTCCAAGACCGATGTGGAGCAGGCCTACGCGGTGGGCCGGGAAGCCGTTCGCCTGGCACTCAAGGGCCACAACGCGGTGATGCCGGCCATCAAACGCGTGTCAAACAAGCCCTACCGCTGGAAAATCGAACTGGCGCCGCTGGACAAGGTCGCCAACGTGGAAAAAATGATGCCGAAGAACTTCATTTCGCGCGACGGCTTCGGCATTACCCGACGCTGTCGCGACTACCTGGCGCCGCTCATTCGCGGCGAAGACTATCCGCCCTATGCGAACGGCATGCCGCGCTACGTGCGGCTGAAGAACCTGCCGGTGAAGAAAAAGCTGCCGCACAAATTCGAGGTCTGAGGCTGCCCCGCATTGGGGAGGCGACACCCATGACGCTGGAAAAGGCCTACGAACTGCTGAAGGTGCAGGCCGATTTCGGGGGTTTTTACAATCGCAATTCCGCGCGCCTCATTCTCGCGGAGGTGCAGCGGGAACACGGCCAGGAGGCGGTGGACAGGCTGATCCGGGATCTCGACCTCGGGTCCGTGTTCGGATTCGAGTCGGGGACAAGATTCGAAGGCCTCGTCTGACCCGAGCCGCTGCCGAGGCTGGCCGCACAGCGGACACCGGCGCGTGCCCGTAGCGTAAGAAGCCCCGTGACGCGGGGCCCCTTATTCTGAATCGCCGCGACCGGAGAAAACCGCGGTGTTAGCCGAGAAGGGGGGCGATAACCAGGCTCACGATCGCCATGACGTTGATGAGGATGTTCATCGACGGCCCGGACGTGTCCTTAAACGGATCGCCCACGGTGTCGCCGACCACGGTGGCCTTGTGGGTATCGGAGCCCTTGCCGCCCAAATTGCCGCGTTCCACGTACTTCTTGGCGTTGTCCCAGGCCCCTCCGGCGTTGGCCATGGTCAGCGCCAGCAGCACGCATCCAAGCAGCGCCCCGCCCAGCATGCCGCCGAGCGACTCCGGCCCGAAAACGAAACCGACTACCACCGGCGCCGCCACCGCCAGTACCCCGGGCGGCACCATGCGCCTGAGCGCCGCGTCGGTGGCGATTTCGATACAGCGCTCGTTGTCCGGCTGGGCCTTACCCTCGAGCAGGCCCGGGATCTCTTTGAACTGACGGCGGATCTCCTTGATCATGTCGAAAGCGGCGTCGCCGACCGCGGTCATGGTCATGCTGCCGACGAGAAAGGGGAAGATACCGCCGATAAAAATGCCGATGAGCACCATGGGGTCGTTGATTTGCAGGCTGAATCCTTCGACCTGTTGCGACACCACCTCAATGTACGCGGTAATGATCGCCAGGGCGGCGAGCGCGGCCGCGCCTATGGCGAAGCCCTTGCCGATGGCGGCGGTGGTGTTGCCCAGCTCGTCGAGGGAATCGGTGATCTTCCTGGTGTCCTCTCCGAGCGCCGCCATCTCGGCGATGCCTCCAGCGTTGTCGGCGACCGGCCCGTAGGCGTCGATAGCCATGGTGATGCCGACCGTTGCCAGCATGCCGACCGCGGCAATGCCGACGCCGTAGAGTCCCGCGAGCTGGCTCGAGATGAGAATAATCATGCTCAGGGTAAGCATCGGTACCACCACCGACTGCATGCCGGTTGCGAGTCCGCTGATAATGACCGTGGCGGGGCCGGTTTCACCGCCTTGGGCGATATGCCGAACCGGTTTTCCCGCGGTGTAGTACTCGGTAACCAGACCGATGATGATGCCGCCGACGGCGCCCACCAGCGCCGACACCCAGACAGTCATGCTGGCGTCGGAGATCGCGATCACGATCAAGGCCACCAGCATGAACAGCACCGACGAGCCCATGGTGCCGATACGCAACGCGACCTCGGGCGACTTGTCGGCGTACCGCTTCACCAGGTAAATACCGCCGATGGAGCACAGGATGCCGATGGAGGCCAGCATCAGCGGCAGAAACATCAGCGTCGCCTGCGGACCGACCCTTTCCAGGTCTGCGGTGGACATGGTGGAGGCGATGGCGATGGTGGCGATCATGGCGCCGCAATACGATTCGAAGATGTCGGACCCCATGCCGGCGACGTCGCCGACGTTGTCCCCCACGTTGTCGGCAATCACTCCGGGATTGCGGGGATCGTCCTCGGGGATACCGGCCTCCACCTTGCCGACGAGATCCGCGCCGACGTCGGCGCTCTTGGTGAAGATGCCGCCGCCGACACGCGAGAACAGCGCCACCGAAGACGCACCCATGCCGAAGCCGTGGATCACGTGCGCGGTGTGCGGGTCGCCGCCGAAGAACAGATACAGGAGCCCGAGTCCCAGCAGCCCCATGGCCGCCACCGTGAGGCCCATGATGGAGCCGCCGAAGAAAGCCACGGTCAGCGCCGCCGGTGCGCCTTTGTCGTGGGCCGCGGTGGTCGTGCGCACGTTGGCCTGGGTCGCGGTGTACATGCCGATATAGCCGGCGCTGCCGGAGGCGAGCGCACCGATTATGAAGGCAAACGCGGTCCTCCACCCCAGGGGCGAAATCAAGATGAGCAGGATGACGACGCCGGAGAAGATCGCCAGGATCTTGTACTCCCTGCGCATGAACACCATGGCGCCGGAATGGATGGCATCGCCAATCTCAACGACCTTACCGGTGCCGGGGGCGTACTCCAGCACCATCTGAAACACCTTGTATGCTGTGTACAGCCCTCCGATTCCAAGGAGGACGGGAATCAATGCTTCGAACGACATAATCTCCCCTTCACGATGTCTTGTTGTGTTTGTAGCGCGTTTCCGCTCAGCGAATGAGCGTTTTCGCTCGGATTACCGGTTCGTTTCGAATAGGCTTCGCCGCCTCGCGATGGCCCCGGGACACGCGGAAGGCGTGGCTGCGAGCGGCGTATGATAGCGCACTTGGACAACTTTTATCACCTGCGATCAGGCCGCGGAGACCGCGAGTTCATGCCGCCGTGCCGCACCGCGAATGCGCTACGATTTCTTCTTGGCCCGGGGGTGCGCGCGGTCGTAGACCTTGCTGAGGTGCTGAAAGTCGAGGTGGGTATAGACCTGCGTGGTACTGATATTGGCGTGACCCAGGAGCTCCTGGACCGCCCGCAGTTCGCCGCTGGATTCCAGCAGATGACTTGCAAAGCTGTGCCGCAACATGTGGGGGTGCACGGACACGCCGAGACCCTGTCTCTGTCCCCAGTATCGTATTCGATGTTGCACTGCTCGCGCCGACATACGCCCGCCTCGTCTTGTAACAAACAACGCCTGCTCCTGCGCAGCGGCGATCGCGGCGCGCGGTCCCCTCCATTCCTCTATCGCCAGCAGCGCCCATCGGCCGACGGGCACCTCCCGCGATTTTCCTCCCTTGCCGCGAACACGCACCAGCGACTGCGGAACATCCAGATGGTCCAGATCCAGGTCTACGAGCTCCGACAAACGCAGACCGGACGAATACAACAACTCCATGATCGCCCGATCCCGCAGCGCCAAGGGTTCTTTCGCCTTCACCGACACCAGCAACGCCACCTGGTCTGTGGTCAGGGCCGCTGGGAGCCTTTTCTCCTGCCTCGGCGCCCGCAGCCCGAGAAAGGGATTCTTGCTCACCGCCCGCTCGCGCGCCAGATAGGCGTAGAAAGTCCGCGCCGCCGAAAGCGCGCGCTGGATACTTCTTCCCGAGAGACCGGCCTTGTGCAGATAAGCGATGAAGTTGCGCGCGCGGTGCACGTCCAGATCTCGCCACCGCGCTACGCCCGCAACTGCGCAGTATCTCACCAGGGATTCCAGGTCCCGACGATAGCCCACCTGCGTATGGGGCGACATGCGCCGTTCGGTGCAGAGATGCTCCCTGAATCCCGCGAGCTGCTGCTTGGAACTCGGATTCACGGATTGTCGATCAACAGGCGTTGCATCAACGCGCCGACGACGGCGCCCAATCGATCCAGGAACATCGTATCCAGGTCCGAGCGAAAACGGCTTTCGTCGTGCGCCGCCAGGGCGAGAAAGCCAACCGGCTCACTTCCTCCCAGTGGGACCAAGACGCAGGAGCCCACGGTTGCCGCCTCGTCGCCGAACAGCCAGGTGAGTATTTCGCTCGGCAAACGGTCGTCGCAGACGCTTCTGCCGTGGGCGATGCGAGCGCGCAGCTTGCGGTAGTTCGCATCATCGGCATCGACCATATACTCACATTCGTGCGACTGCCAATCTACGTTCGCGATGCGCGGCACTGCGAGCGAGAGCGCGAATTGCTGCTTGATCGTCCCCGCAAGACTCTCCAGCACACTGCGGATATCGGGTTGGCGCACCACCGCAAGCAGAACCTCGTGCATCTGCTGATGCAGCCGCTCGTTGTGCCGCGCGTTCGCCACCAATGCGCTCAACTTCTTTTTGAGGGTGTCGTTCTGAGCGCGTAATTCGAGTACCTGGCGCTCGATCAGCGAGACGCCGCTGCCGGCATCGTGCGGCAGCGTCATCTCCAGAAGCAAATCGGGGTGGCGTACGAAAAAATCTCCATGAATTCGCAAGTAATTGACGATTTTGTGTTCGTCGTCTGCGGCATCCACCTGCTCTACACTGGGCTTTGGCGTCATTTGTCCTCCAATTGCTTGGATGTTGTTACAGTTCTATTTCTCCATCAAACACCGATTGCGCCGGCCCCGTCAGGTATACCGGCTTTGCGTTTCCGGACCATCGAACGCGCAGCGAACCTCCAGGCAGATCCACGCTGACGCTATCGTCCAGCAGACCACGCTGGTGGCCGGCGACCACCGCTGCGCAGGCGCCGCTGCCGCAAGCCATGGTCTCCCCCGCGCCGCGCTCGAACACGCGCAGACGGATGCGGTCGCGAGAACAGATCTGCATGAACCCCGCGTTGGCGCGCTGCGGAAATCGCGCATGGCCCTCGATCAGAGGGCCCTGCTGAGACACCGGGGCGCGGTCCACGTCTTCGACGATTTGCACCGCGTGGGGATTGCCCAGGGAAAGCGCCGATATTTCGACCGTCTGCCGTTCCAACTCGAGATCGTACACTTCCCGGCGTCGCTCGGCGATTAAGGGAATGTCCTCCGGCGCGAACCGGGGAACACCCATATTGACGCACACTTCTCCGTTTGGCGACAACGTCACCACCAGGATGTCCGCCGCGGTCTCCAGTCTCATCTCGTTCTTCTGCGTCAAACCGTGTTGGCGCACGAACAGCGCGAAACAACGCGCGCCGTTACCGCATTGCGCGACTTCACCACCGTCGGCATTGATGACGCGAAAACGAAAATCCACGTCGTCGCGCGAGGCCCGCTCGACCATCAAGATCTGATCGCAGCCCACTCCCAGGCGCCGGTCCGCGATCTTTTTCGCTCGTTCGCGATCCATCGAAACCGCTTGCGATATGGCATCAATAACAACAAAATCGTTGCCGAGGGCCTGCATTTTTGTGAAATTCATGCGCATCGATAGTACGTGCTGAGCTATATTGCCACCGCCAAACCCGGGGGCCGGTAACGGCATGAAATCCTACGTCACCGGAAAATTCCACGACCTGAAGACGCATCCCAGAAAAAGCGTGCGCGTCTCCGCCGGCATTTTACTGGTAATTGGCGGCATCTTTGGAGCCCTGCCTGTCTTCGGCTTCTGGATGTTGCCGCTGGGAGCCGTGTTGCTATCGGTGGATTTCCCCTGGGTGAAAAGATCCAACGCCAGAATCCGTCGTTGGTGGAATCGGCTGAAAACCACGCCGGGCAGCGACTCCGCCGGTTCCGGGTCGTCGCAACAAGAGTAACCGCTAACACACACCATCGACCCCGGACGCCGGTGCGGCGATCGACGGACTGCACCCCCCGCCCGCAGCGAAAGCACGGCGTCCGCCTCCGAACCCGAAGCCGTTTTCCTCCGCTCAAGCGCATCCGGTCCGGCCGTAGGCTACCAGATGCCGATCGCCGAGCCGTTCGACCTTGAAATGCGGCAATCCGGCGGTATCGAGTTGTGTGCGCACTTCCTCCACGCGGTAGGAGGCGAGCAGAGAGTGGAAGAAATCGTGTTTCAATATCGCGGGTTCATCACCGGAGTGCTCTTCGACCATGTCGCGGGCACGGGCCTCATCCCGTGGACGCTCGAGATCCATCACCAACACCGGCGCGGCGGGTTCGACGCATTGTAGGATCGTGCTCCAAAGAACGCGAGGATCCGCCATGTGATGCAGCAGGCTGTTACTGATTGCGGCGTCGAACGATCGTTGCGCGACTTCGGGCGCGGGCTCTCGTCCCAGACGCCAGCGGACAGGCTGCACGCGCGCCGTCATCCCGGCGTGCTGCACCGCTTCGGAGGCCAGCGCGATCATGGCATCGGCGCCATCGACCGCCACCAGTTGCAGACCCGGGTAGGCGCGCGCAAAGCGAATCGGAATGTCGGCGGGTCCGCAGCCGAGATCTATCATCCAACAGCCGTTGAAATCCGGGAAACAGCGTGCGAAGGTGTCGACGAACAGGGTGTTCGGCTGTACGAAGTCGGCGCCGGCGTAAGCAGCGGCCTGCGCCGCGTCGTTCATCATTTCCGCTTCCGGGATACGCTTCATGCTGCATTTCCGGCGAGGAGGAAAATCGTCCTGGAATCGTCGACGCTCTTTTCGCCGTTCCTGTACTGTAGATCTGAGATGCAAACCTTACAGCGAGACCTGATTTTCGTCTACGGCAGTCTGCGACGCGGTCAGCGAAATCACCATCTGCTGTACGCCTCGCCCTTTCTCGGCCTGCACAGGACCGAGCCCGCGTACACCATGCTCGTCGTCGGCGCCTATCCCGGCGTTATAGCCTGCGGGCATCACGCCATTGTCGGTGAAATATACCGCGTTTCCGGCGCCAGCCTCGCGCAATTGGACGCGATCGAGGACTGCCCGCTGGAGTACGGGCGGGAACGCATCGTCACCCGCGCAGGCCTCGCCTGGATATACCTTTATCGGCGTGCGACGGGCAAGGAACCCATCGTAGAGCACGGCGACTGGTCTCGCTACTCGGCCGACGCCCCTGTTATTCCCTCGAAAAGACCGTACCAATCGTAATCGCCCGCGCCGGTGGCGACGAACCACGGGTTGAGCAGGGACTTCTTGTTGTAGCGAAGCGAAGCGCCGCTGCAGTCGGTGAGCTTGCCACCCGCCGCTTCGAGAACGCACTGCGCCGCCGCCGTGTCCCACTCGTAGGTCGGGCCGAGCCTCGGATAGACATCCCCCCGGCCCTCCGCAATGAGACAGATCTTCAACGCGCTGCCCATATTGGTGACGTCGTAGCCGCCTTCTCGCTGTTTCAGCCTGTGCAAGAAACGGATCAGCGAGTCACGCGCGTGGGAGCGGCTGGCAACCACCTTTGCCGGACCGCCGTGATACTCTCTCGCACGTATGATCCTGGTCTGCGCGCGCCCGTTGCCGCGGCGTGCCGGCCCACCGTCATGCGCCCAATGCGTCAGCCCCTTCACCGGCGTGTGCACCACACCCAGCACCGGACGACGCTCATCGATAAGCGCGATATTGACGGTAAATTCACCGTTGCGCTTTACGAACTCGCGGGTTCCGTCTATGGGATCGACCAACCAGAACTGCTTCCAGTTGCGCCGGCCGCTGTACGAGTCCTCCGCGGATTCCTCGGACAACACCGGCACCTCGCTGTCGATGACGCTCAACTGCTCGACGATGTACTCGTGAGACGCGCGATCGGCGGTGGTCAATGGCGATCCGTCGCTCTTGGTATAGACCTCGAATCCGCGCTCGTAGATGTCCAGTATCCGCGCGCCCGCCGCGTGGGCGATGCGGCTGACCTCGGAGGCCACTACCGGGAAATCACGCGGATTAATCACGGTTCGCCTCGAGATGCCTGTTCAGGAGGTACACCGCCGCTATACTCCGCGCCTCAACGAAATCCTCCTGCCTCAGGAGCGAGGCGATATCGGCGAGTTTCCACGGCACGACCTCGATCGGTTCCGGCTCATCCCCAACCAGGCGTTGGGGGTAGAGATCCTCCGCGAGCACAATGTGGGTTTCAAAGTTGGCGTAACCCGGGGCGACGGATACGGTTCGTAGCGTCGTCAGGCGGCGAGAACCGAATCCGACCTCCTCTTTCAGCTCTCTGTCCGCCGCGGCCTCGATCGATTCTTCCGCGTCTATGAGTCCTTTCGGGAAAGCCAGCTCATAACGGTCGAGTCCGGCCGCGTACTCGCGCACCAACAGCAAAGTGTCGCCCTGCAATAAGGGTATAATCATGACCGCGCCGACGCCGCGGCTGCGCAGGCGTTCGTATTCTACCTCGGCCCCGTTGTCGAACCGCAGCCCCACGCGCTCGATCAAGAACTTCCTGGTTCGGGCGATGATTTGGCGGCTGGTGATCTCGGGTTTCATGGGCGTTTGTGTCTGCATAGCTGCTCGTTTCGAACATTATAGCGAAGACGTCCGACCGCAGAGGCACGACACGGACATTCCGTTGGTACTGAGAACTTGGCTCGGAGACACAATGCTTGATTGGGATGGCATCGATACCGTCTTGCTGGATATGGACGGCACGCTCCTGGATCTACATTTCGATAATCATTTCTGGCTGAGTCACGTACCGGCGCAATTCGCGCAAAAACACGGAATCGAATTCGAGCTTGCGCTGCGGGAACTGCGCTCGAAATATCGTGAAGTCGAGGGTTCGCTCGATTGGTATTGCGTGGATTACTGGTCGGAAAAACTTGGATTGGATATCGTGCAGCTCAAGCACGATTTGTCCCACAAGATTTCGATCAAACCCACGGTGGTGCGGTTTCTCCAGGCCCTGCGCACGCGAGGCGTCGACATCAGGCTGGTCACCAATGCCCACAAGAAAGCGCTTGGCGTGAAGATGCAGTACACCGGGCTGAGTCCGCATTTCGATGCCATCATCTGTTCCCACGAGCTTGGCGTGCCCAAGGAGGAGGTGGGGTTTTGGCGATTGCTGAACCGGAGAAATCCGTTCGATCCCCGCCGCAGTATGCTTATCGATGACAATCTCGAGGTGTTGCGGGCGGCCCAGGCATACGGCGTACGCCATGTGCTCGCCGTGTTTCAACCGGATTCGCAACAACCGGAACGTGAGATCACAGCATTCAGGGCGATCCGGTCGTTCGCGGAAATCATGCCCGGCCCGTAGCCCGGAACACGTGGGCGACGTAACATCCGTCTATTGTTTCGCCCCCACAATCGACCATAACAGCGACAATGTCGAATCCATAGCTGGAGTACAACAATCATGAAAACGGCGGATCTCTACGATCAGTACGGAGAGCAGCTTCAGGTCGCCGCACCGGAGTTCAAAGACTACGGCGGACGGCGAGGATTTCACGGCGAAATTACGACCTTGAAGCTGTTTGAAGACAATTCTCTCATGCGGGAAACCCTCGGCCAGCGGGGCGACGCGAGAGTGCTGGTTGTTGACGGCGGAGGCTCCCTTCGTTGTGCCCTCCTCGGTGATCAGCTGGCGCGACTGGGCATGGATAGCGGCTGGTCGGGGATCATCATTTATGGCTGCATACGGGATGCGGAGGAGATCGCGGCAATGGATTTTGGCGTCAAGGCGCTCAATACCAACCCGACCAAGAGCGTCAAGCGTGGAGAAGGACAAAAAGACATCAGCGTCCGTTTTGCCGGGGTGCGATTTACACCTGGGGAATATGCGTACGCGGATACGGACGGTATTGTACTATCCGAGACAAAGCTGAACATCACGGAGCCTGCAGCATGATTGTGATCGAGGAACACGGCAATATTCTCAAGGTTCACGTATACGCTGAGTTTACGCTCAACGATTTCCAGGAGTTCGAAGACGCCGTGACCAGCGAATTGCGGGAATACGATCACGTAAACGTATTGTTTGATCTCACCAACATGGAGCGCTTCAGCATGGACATGGCGTTGGAGGAGTTGAAATTCAACAAACAGCACGCCCGCGATTACGAGCGCATCGCCGTGGTAACCAGCAACGGATGGCACGCCTGGGTCGGTTGGCTCGCAGGGGCATTCGTTGCCGCCGATGTACGGCAGTTCGAAGACATGGAAAGCGCCAGCGCCTGGCTGGAAACCTAAGCTGCGGACAGCGGCTATGCGAACCCCGCCCAGGCACGGCAACAGCGCTGGCCCCGAGCGCCGTTTTGTACGCGAGCCCGGTTGAGGCGCCCGACGATTGGGGCCACTGCGCGTCCCGCAGCGGGCGGTCAACGGCGTCCCGCGTTCCACGATCGGTATACACTCAGCGTGAACCTGCTTGATCGATATTACGCCGACCTGGTAAAGAACCATTTCAAACGCGACGCGTCGCAGGAAAAGACGATCGCCCAGCTGCAGCGATTGTACGACGACCTGATCGCGAGCCGCTCGGAATCCACAGGCCTGCTTTCCTGGTTCAATCGCAAATCGCCCTCGGAACCAACTCGAGGTGCGTACTTGTGGGGAGGCGTAGGCCGCGGGAAGACCTATCTCATGGATTTGTTTTTCGATTGTCTACCGTTCAAAGAAAAGAAGCGGACGCATTTTCACCGTTTCATGAAAAAGTCCCATGAACAGTTGAAATCGCTTCGCGATCGACCCGACCCGCTCTCGATAATCGGTGAAAACTTCGCCGAGTCGAGCAGAGTGCTGTGTTTCGACGAATTCATCGTCAACGATATCGGTGACGCCATGATTCTTGGGGGCTTACTCAAGCACCTCCTGGCGCGGCGCGTCGTGCTGGTGGCTACTTCGAACATTCATCCAGACGAGCTGTATAAAAACGGTCTGCAGAGGGACCGTTTCCAGCCCGCCATCGACCTAATCAAAGCGCACACGATGGTAATCGAGTTGGACGGCGGTGCCGATTACCGCTTGCAGTTTCTGGACCGTGCGAACACCTACTTCTGTCCAATCGACCGTACCTCGGAGGACGGACTCCGCCACAACTTCACACATCTGGCGTCGGAGCCCGGCCGTGCCGGGATAACGCTGGAGATTGAAGGACGAAACATCAGGACCGTGCGTCATGCCACCGGCGTGGTATGGTTCGATTTCATGGAATTGTGCGGCGGCCCGCGGTCACAGAACGACTACCTGGAAATCGCTCGGTGTTTTCACACGGTACTCGTGTCCAACATCCCGCGATTGGATGCGGATTCGGAAGACAAGGCGCGCCGTCTGGTGAACCTGATCGACATCATGTACGACCACAATGTCAAATTCATTGCGTCGGCTGAGGCGGAGCCGGACGACCTCTATCACGGTGCGAGGATGCAGCACGAGTTCGCCCGCACCGCCAGCCGGCTCGTGGAGATGCAGTCCCACGACTACCTGGCAAAAAAACACGTCGCTTAGCGAGACAGTGGTGTTTGCATCGGAGATTTCGGCACCTTGAGCAACGGCCGCGTCAGCCGCCACGTCGAGGTGGCCATCATCGGCGCCGGCACCGCGGGTCTGGCGGCGCTGTCGCAGGTTCGACGTGTTACCGCCGACTTCGTGTTGCTAGACGGCGGCGAGCTGGGGACGACCTGTGCTCGGGTCGGCTGCATGCCTTCCAAGGCGTTCATCCAGGCGGCCGGCGATTTCCAGCGTCGACGTATTTTTCGACGGCTCGGCATAGAGGGCGCCGACGCGCTGCGTCTGGACCACGCGGCGGCCATGGAGCACGTTCGCGACCTGCGCGATATCTTCGTGGACCGCGTACTCGCCGGCACTACCGACAACCTGGGCGACGAATTCATCGGCGCCCATGCGCGTTTCGTCGAGCCGAACGTGCTCGAAGCGGCAGGGCAGCGCATCCGTGCGGACAAGGTCGTCATCGCCACGGGCTCGAGCCCCGTGGTGCCGGAAGACTGGCGGCCCTTCCGGCACCGGGTCCTGACCAGCGATAACTTCTTCGAGCAGGAGACCCTGCCCGCTTCCGTCGCCGTGGTGGGGCTCGGCGTGATCGGGCTCGAATTGGGCCAGGCGTTGAGCCGCATGGGGGTCGCGGTGACGGGGCTCGACGCGTTGCAGTACGTTGGCGCCATCCACGACCCCGTAGTCAACCAGCTCGCGGTGACGCTGTTGCAGAAGGAGTTCCGCCTGTGGCTCGGCGAGGCGGCCGAGGTGCGGGAGGACGGCGACCGTCTGCGGGTTGCCAGCGGAGACCGCCGTGTGCACGTCGACAAGGTCCTGGCCTGTATGGGGAGACGTCCGAACCTGCAGGGCCTGGGACTGGAACGCATCGGTGTGACCCTCGATACACGGGGCACGCCCGTTTACGATCCCGCGACCATGCAGATCGACGGATTCCCCATCTTTATTGCCGGAGACGCCGACGCCGATCGTCAAATTCTGCACGAAGCCTCCGACGAAGGGCGCGCCGCGGGCGGCAACGCGATGGCGGACCCGATCGTCCGTTATCGACGCCGCACGCCGTTGACCATCACTTTTACGGATCCAAACATCGCCAGCACCGGCGTGTCGTTCCGCGATCTGAACGAGGAATCCACGGCGGTCGGTGAATTCCGCTTCAACGCCCTGGGGCGGGCGCTGATCATGGGCAGGAACCAGGGAATACTGCGCCTCTACGCGGACCGCCAGGACGGGCGGTTACGGGGCGCCTGCATGATAGCGCCCGGCGGTGAACATCTCGCCCATCTGTTGGCGTGGGCGATTCAACAACGACAGACAGTAGCGAACCTGCTGCAGATGCCCTTCTATCACCCATCGATCGAAGAGGGGCTGCAGGCGGCCTTGCGCGATGTGAAAAAACGGCTGGCGACGGGCAAGAACGAAGGGGGCCCGGAGCTGATGCGCGATTAAGGCGTCGTCATGTTCTGCCGGCCCGCGTGCGCCTTCTGTACCGGCACCTCCGTTTGCACGTAATCGTAATCCCGATAGGCGACAACGGTCAGGTACAGCATGGTGGCCAGCAATACTATGGTGTAGACCGTGCCCAGGCGCTTCAACCGTTTGCTCGGCAGGCGAGTGTAGACTCCGAGCTGTCTGGGATTCAGCTCTCCCCGCTCATGCAACTCCACGACCTTACGCGAATAGCGGCGCACCCAGACCGGGATCTTCTTGTTGAACATATAACGGGAAAAATGGGCCTCGCTCACGTGCGGCTTGGGCGCGTGCCCGAACCAGTCCTTGTAGGCGAGCTCGAAGATATCGAATTCCTTGACTTCGAGCAGCGACGAAGATTGCAGCAGGTCCCACAGCTCGGGATCGATGTCTTCGTCGAAATACTGGCGGCGATCCTGACTCAGGCGCCGTGCCCACTGCGCGATCTTCGTTCTCATAACGCGACCCTCGGTGCAAGGAGGACCCTGGAACGTTCCTGTGGTCGAGGCCGATGCGGACTGCTCGTGCTCTCTCATGACCACTGCCTGCGTCGGCTGCACATTCCGACTCCTGAAATTGTCGGCCAGACAGTGCGCCTACGCAAGCGATTTCGCGCTGCGGAACACGGATTGTTCACCATCACCGATTTTGTGTATCTTCTTGCGAAAATTCCGACGACCACTCCGACTACCGCATCGGGCCGGTCGAGGCCGGCACCGCGTGCCCGGCCGTCGCCGTCAACCGCTACCGAGGTAGATCCATGGGTATTGAGACTCTGCGTACGGCAGGCAACCGCACGGTGTGCGCGAGGACCCACGTTTCGCATCGTGCCATCGACCTGGTGCCGAGGTCATGTACGGCTTAACACGTCCGGTTCTGGTCCTGTTCGACTGGCACGCCACGCTCGCGGACACCATGGAGGCCATGTACGCCGCCATGGAAGACACGCTGCGACAACTCGACCGCCTCGACCTCACCGACCGGCTTACTCCCCCGGACCAAAGCAGAACGGAGGACGATCGCCGACTGGTCGCCTACATCCGTGAGCATCGTGCGCTACACCCGAAGCTCAAGGCGGAAAAGAAGGTTTCGCGCACGGACCTTCTCGAGGTGTTGTTCGGTCGAGACGAAGAGGCCAAACGGATCGCCCACGAAGCCTTCAATCGTCATTACCGGAATCACTACAGCGACGTGACGCCCTTTGAGTCCGGAATCCGCCGGATTATCGAGCAAATGAAGGCGTTGGGAATCAAAGTCGGCGTTCTGACCAATCGAGCGCGCGAGTTTCTGCTCCAGGAGCTGGAAGAAATCGAGCCGGGTGGGTGGAAGGACCTGTTCGACGTTATCGTCGCCGGGGACGATACCGCGCAGCTGAAACCGTCGCCGGAACCGGTGTACAAAGCGCTGGAGCTCGCCGACCTGCGCCCTCATGCGGAGATCTGGTATGTCGGCGACAGCACCACGGACACCGTGTCGGCAAAGTCCGCCGGAATCACGAGTATTTTTTACAACGGGGCGAAATGGGAGCTGGATTGGATCGCCAGAATATTTCCCGATACGCTGCACCATCCACATTTTCCAGACTACGTGGTGGACGACTTCCAGCAGCTCCTGACCCTGGTGCAGCAGTGCTGGAACAAGCAGAGAGAGCGCGAAATTGCCAAATTGGTCGCACCGTCGGTGGTGCTGTTCGATTGGCACGCCACCCTTGTCGACACCCTCGACGCCATGTACCACGCCGTTGACGACATGTTGGTGGGACTCGAATCGCTCGGTCTCGTTGAACGCCTTATTGATCCCGAGCAAAGCAAAAACGAGGACGACCGAAAACTGGTCGAATACGTCCGCGACAACTACAAACTGCACCCGAAGATCAAAGCCGCACGAAAGATCTCCCGAACCGACATATTCGAGATCCTGTTCGGCGACGACCTCGAGGCGAAACAGATCGCCCACGAAGCCTTCAACCGGTGCTATCGCCGTTATTTCGGCGCGGTGGAACCGCTTGAGCGCGGCATTCCCGCCATGCTTCGTCGCTTCAGGGAACTCGGAATCAGGACGGGCGTCCTCAGCAACCGGGATCGAGAGTTTCTGGAGAGCGAACTGCGGGTAGTGGAACACGGAACCTGGGTCGACCTTTTTGACACCATCGTCGCGGGGGACGATACCGAGCGGAGAAAGCCGGAACCCGACCCCATCTTCAGGGCGCTCAACAACCTCGGAGTCGAAGCAGGGGCCGCGTGCTGGTATGTGGGGGACAGCACGACCGACACCGTGGCGGCGAAGAACGCGGGAATCACCAGCGTGTTTTACAACGGCGCCAAATGGGACAAAGCGTGGCTGGCCAAGATCTTTCCCGGCACGGTGCGCTACCCGCACAGGTCCGACATCGTGGTCGACGATTTCCAGGAGTTTCTGCAGCTGGTCGAGAGACTGGCGGCGAGGGGCGACGCGGCATCCCGCTCCGCGGCGGGCATTTGAACTCGGGCGTCAATCCTTTGTCGCAACAACAGTGACGCACTGCAGAAACAGCCCCGGCGACGCTATTCGTCTGTTCCTTATCGCCCTCGTTTGGGTCCCGGCCGCGTCGTCCCACGCGGCGAACGCCCGCCAGGCCGTCACCATCGAGGTGGCACAAAGCCGACTGCACGTGGTCGTCGACGATGCCGGTTTCCGCCTGTCCGAAGACACGCTCCTCGATTGGGTACGGCGTTCCGCCGAAGTGGTGGGCGGTTATTACGGCCGCTTCCCCACCGAGCAAGCGTATATCGCCATGCGCGCCGCTTCCGGGAGAGGGGTGAAGCACGGCGGAGCCTTGGTCTACGGACCCACGATCAACATCACTCTGGGGACTGAGACCGGAGCGGCCGACCTGGAGCGGGACTGGGTGCTGGTCCACGAAATGATCCACCTGGCCCTGCCCTCGCTGCCGCGCAGACATCACTGGCTGGAGGAGGGATTGGCTGTATACGTCGAGTCCGTCGCCCGCGCCAACGCGGGCGACCTGTCACCCGAGCAGGTGTGGCGCGGATTCGTGCAGGGCATGCCCCACGGCCTGCCTGAGGACGGCGACCGCGGTCTGGATTTCACACCCACCTGGGGCCGCACCTATTGGGGCGGCGCCTTGTTCTGCCTGCTCGCCGATATCGATACGCGCAAGACCACCGCCAACAGAAAGACGCTGCGCCACGCCCTGCGCGGAATCGTTGCCGCGGGCCTGGACATGACCGACCGATTGGACTCGCTGTCGCCTTTGCTTGCGATGGCGGATGAGGCAACCGGGACGTCGTCGCTGACGCGCCTCTACGAACGCATGGGCGCCGCCGCCGAATCGGTGGATCTCGCCCGCCTCTGGAATCAACTCGGGGTGGTGGTGACCCGGGACGCTGTTCGCTTCGACGACGGCGCGCCGCTCGCCGCCATCCGCGACGCCATAACCGAAAGGGACCCCGGCCTGATTGGCGCGCTGCATTACGGGAATGTCACAGATTGAACCGCGGCGCCGTACTCACGTCTAACGGGTCAATCGATTCAGGAGAGTGGAAATGAAAAGACGCGCATTTGTGCTCGGCGCAATGGGTCTGGGAACGGCGGTGCTCCTGCCGCGCCTCCTCCGCGCCGGCGCCGAATCCTCACAGACCCCGGGGATCGAGAAGATCTCCCGATCCGACGCCGAGTGGCGGAAAATCCTGTCGCCGAGCGCGTACGACGTGCTGCGCCGGGAAGGTACGGAACGACCCTTTAGCAGCCCTCTGAACAAGGAATACCGCAAAGGGGTGTACGTCTGTGCCGGCTGCGACCTCGAATTGTTCCGTTCCGAAACCAAATACGACAGCGGAACCGGCTGGCCCAGTTTTTACGCGCCGATTGCGGGCAAGCTGGAGACCGAGACCGACTTCAAGCTCATCTATCCGCGGACGGAATATCACTGCACGCGTTGCGGCGGCCATCAGGGACACGTGTTCAACGACGGGCCACCGCCGACCGGAAAGCGCTGGTGCAACAACGGCGTCGCGCTGCGATTCATCCCCGACGAAGCGGCCTGACGCCCGGTCGCGGCGGCCGGCAACGCGGCCGCCGCGATTCAAGCGCCAAATCGGGGGTCGTCCAGCAGCCCAACCCCGCCGAGGCGTTCCATTTGCCCGCGTATCCAACCTGCCCGCTGCCGCACGTAGGCGGAGGGGCGCCCGAGCTCCAGCCTGCGTGGGTTGGGCAGGACCGCCGCCAGCAACGCGGCTTCGTCGGCGTGGATCTGCCCCGGCGGCTTGGCGAAAAACGTTCTGCTCGCCGCCGCCGCGCCGAAGGTCCCCGGCGCGAACTCGGCAATATTGACGTAGACCTCGAGAATGCGCCGTTTCGACCACAGCAGCTCGATGAGCAGGGCGAAATAGGCCTCCATCCCCTTGCGCAGATAGCTGCGGCCGGGCCAGAGAAACAGGTTCTTCGCCACCTGCTGTGTGATCGTGCTCGCCCCGCGCGGTAGCCGCCGGCGCCGGTTTTCCTGCAACGCGATCCTCATCTGCTCAAAGTCGATGCCCCAATGTTTCAGGAATTTCTGATCCTCGGCAGCGATAACCGCGAGCATGACGTGGGGCGATATGTGCTCCCAATCGGTCCAGCGATATCGATCGTGCGGCGATTCATCGGCCGAAGACCACTGCGCGCGGAGCATGAAGGCCGATGTCGGCGGGGGGTACCACCGAAGCACCAGCACCGCGGACACGGACACCAGCACCACGCCCCAGCCGAGTTTCGCCAACCACGACAGTAGGCGGTTGCGACGCCGCCCTGCCGCGGTCACGGATCACGGCCCCAAAGGTCCCCACCCCGCGGCGGCGCCGGGACCGGCCGGCGCGATCGCGGCACCCGCCCGCGAATCCCAACGGTGGGGAACGCTACGGCGCGCCGACATGCGGTCATTTCTCTAGAACCATGGTTGTAAATGGGCCTTTTATCCTGGCTTCAAGGAAGTAAAGCCGGGTACCATAACCCTATTACTGCACACTGACGATCCGATAATCCAAAACCGGGGCGGGCTTTGCCGGGCCGCCGCCCGTAGTGCCGATTTCGGGCGCGAAACACGCTGCGAGCAGCGCCGGAGCCGTACCCCGTAGGGCTGTGATCGCCAGGCAACTCGACGATAGGGGAGGGCATATGCGCACACATCAATGCTTGCTTCGGATAACCCTGGCGCTGTGGGTAGTCGCTGGCTGGTCGGGCTCCGCCGCCCAAGCGTCCAGCGCGACCCTGGTGGCCGTCTACCAGAACTGCCAGTACATGACCGGAAGCGTGTTCCTGGAGAGTCCCGATCTTCCGCCGGAGGACAGATCCGCCGCCGCGGCGGCGGTGGAGTCCGCAATCGTTCGCTACGGTTTCGAGGGGGCCCTGCCTCATGTGAACCGTATGCTGCGCCGCTACGGCATCGCCTACATCAAGGTCGACAGGCAGGGATTCGAGGGTTGCGGCGATCGTGCCAGCGGCCGCTTCGTCCAGGTCACCGGGAACTATTGCGGCGACCAGCTGGTGCGCGCCGAATTGTTCGTGGACGGCAAGCTGGTGACGGAGAAATCCGGCGACATCAGCTCGCTGGAGGCGTTCGTGGAGTCGTCACTGGTGGAGCTGCGGCGCCGCGGAATCTGGGATCGCCCGCGGGTAGAGATCAATAGCGAGGGCGGCTGCGAGGAGGCGGAGACGCCGAAGAGTAGTTGAATCCGGCGCGCTCGGCAGCCGAGCGCGGTCTGGTCAAGATAAAGAGGGAGAAACCGGCGGCGTTAGGCCCGAAAGGCGTTGCAATCGACCCGGATCTTGGTTATTTTTTAAAGAATCACTGTGGGGGTGAATATTATGTCAACGACTTTTCGAGCAGTTGGGCACGCTGGAGGGCCTGTATCCATGGCGTCTACCCATTCCGGCCCGAACCGCCGCAAACGCCAACGCCGGGACGCGTCCGATCGCCGCGACGTACACCGGGCGGACGGCAAGGTCCCGCGCCGATCCGGCAAGGGGCGCAGAAAAGGCGAAAAATTCGGTTTGCATCTGAAGGACCTGGCGCAAAAATAAATCGGCGTGCCGGGGCGCCGCCGGCCGGCGGCCGCCCTTCCTGGTGTCGAGACCGGCGGGCGGCGGTATCACAGTCGCCGAGCCCATTGAAATCGTCCATCCCGCGGGCGCGGAGCGGGTGGCGCCGGAGGCCGTCGCGGCCCGCGCCGGCGTCAAGCGCGGCGGGTTTTCTTATAACCAAAAGAACTATCAATATTAATAAATATTCTTTTCGTTTCTAAATGAATCGGCGTATCGTCTTGCTTACAGAACGAAATATCTTGAAAGAGGATACGCCGTGATCGATACCACCAACGCGCTCGCCCGACCGCAGGCGCGCACCAGCGAAATACCGCCGTTGCTCGATGAAGACGGTTTCCTGGTCGACCCCCGGAGCTGGACCGAAGACACCGCGCGCGCCATTGCATCCAGCTACGGCATTTTCGCATTGGAACCGGCACACTGGTCGGTCATCCACTTTATTCGCGACTACTACCAGACGTTCGGCGCGGTACCATTGATGCGCCGCGTGTGTCGCTCTCAGAACATGACGCGCGATGCGGTAAAAAACCTGTTCGGCGGCTGCATCGCCGCATGGTGCATCGCCGGTCTCCCCAACCCCGGCGAAGAAGCGAAGACCTACATGAGCTGACGGGCGTTATCGCCGCGCGCAGCGACGACGATCGGCCAGCCGAGTGGCAATATAGATCCCGAGGAATATCAGGGCTATGCCCAGGATATGAAAACCCGCGAGGCGTTCGCCCAGGAAGACGATGGCCAGCAGGGTAACGAACACCGGGATCAGGTTCACGAATATACCCGCAAGGTTCGCTCCGCCCACGCTCACCGCGTGGTTCCAGAATACGTAAGCTAGTACCGAGGGAAACAGGCCGACGTAGAGGATCACGGAGGCCGTCGTAACGTTCAGCGCAAATACGTGGCCCTGGAGGAGATCCCACAGGTAAAACGGAACTATGCCTATCAGACCGAAGACGATCAGGACCGTTAACAGTCCGACGTGCTCAATGTGCGGGGGCACGCGTTTGAGCAGCACCGAGTATATCGCCCAGCCGATCACCGCCAGAAGAATCAGACCGTCGCCGAAGTTGACACTGAGATTCGCCAGCACCCGCAAATCGGACCGACTGATCACGTAGAGCACGCCGGCTGTGGCGATGACCGCCCCGACGTACTGAAACCGGTTGGGTTTCTCCGCACCGATTACGGTCGTCATCAACAAGATCATGATCGGCAGGCTCGCGCTGATGACGCCGACGTTGATCGCAGAGGTCCAGTTGAGCGCCCAATACTGGAAAGTGTTGTAAAGGGCTACGCTGAGAAAGGCGATGACGAATAAGAATCGCCAGTTCCCGCGGTAGAACTCCCACTGACGGACTACTTGCGGATAACCGAAGGGGATGATGATGACGAGCGCCACCACCCAGCGCCAGAACGAGAGGCTGAAGGCGGGCATGTGATCGGTGGCCGCCTTGCCGACCACGGCATTGCCGGACCAGAAGAACACGCACAAGGTCAGCCAGACGTGCGGCGGTAGGGATTTCATCGACGGTCCAATCGGACAACAACTCCCGGTATGCGCTCCGGTCGCAACCCGCGCCGCCTATCGCATCGATGAGCTCGCAGGACGGCGCGGGTAGGCGGGTCTCTGAGAGCCGAAGCGCCGCATCGCGCAGCCGTGTTAGTTCTCATTGCAGACTGGTTGTTGCACGCGTGCGCGCCGGGTCGTTAGCAGCGTTCGGGCGGTGAGTCCGGGGCTATTCCCTGATCATCGCCACGGGTGCGGATACAGTCAAGCGCAGTGAACGAAGTCCGGGTCGATAAACCGAACTCCGCGGTAGCTTCCGCCCCGGCGTGGTGTGCGCCGCCGAAGATCGTCACGCACCGCCCGCATGTCGACAAGTCTGCGCCGTTTATTTATCTTAACGATTCCGATTCCGTACTCAGGACAGGAGATCGGCTTTCACCATGGTGTACACGACATGAGATGGCGGAGCGGCCGGCGAAGCACCAACATCGAGGACCGCCGCGGTTCCGGACGTCCGCGCAGCATGCCGCGTGGCGTGAAATTCGGCGGTGGCTTCGGCCTGCTGGCGGTGGTGGCTATTCTGATCATGGGGGGAGACCCGTCGCAGATATTGCGCCTGCTCTCCGGGGACGCTTCCGTGTCTTCGCGAACGCAAACCCGCCCGGCGCCGCGCGCGGGATCGCCCACCGACGAAGGCGCGCAGTTCGTATCCGTGGTGTTGGCCGATACCGAAGACACCTGGAGCGCGTTATTCCGGTCCTACGGACAGCGCTACCGGCCCGCCAACCTGGTGCTGTACATGGATTACGTGCAATCCGCGTGCGGGTTGAGCTCCGCCGCGACCGGCCCCTTCTATTGCCCGCCCGACCAGAAGGTCTACATCGACTTGGGGTTTTTTCGACAACTGCGTCAGTTCGGCGCCTCCGGCGATTTCGCCCAGGCCTACGTCATTGGTCACGAGATCGCGCATCACGTGCAAAATCTGTTCGGCACCTCGGATCAGGTCCGGCGAATGCAGGCGCGGGCGTCGAGCGCCGACGCCAACGCCTTGTCCGTGCTCACGGAATTACAGGCCGATTGTTTCGCCGGCGTGTGGGCGCACCACGCGCACAAGCATCGAAACATCCTCGAGCCCGGCGATGCGGAAGAAGGACTGCGCGCGGCGGCGGCGGTGGGCGATGACCGCATGCAACAGATGGCCGGGCGAAGCGTGCAACCGGAGTCGTTCACCCACGGCTCGTCGCAACAGCGCATGCATTGGTTTCGCACCGGCCTGACCAGCGGAAAGCTAGAGGCCTGCGACACGTTCGCCCAGGCCGGCCGTTAAGCGCCGACCCGGTGCTTACCGCCGCGAAGCCTATGTCCGATTGGAGAAATGCTCGGTCGCGGCGGAAAAACCCGGCCGGCGTCGGCAACGTATCAACCCCAAAGCGGAGATCCCGGAGGTAGACTGTGTTAATCGGCGTTCCCAAGGAAATAAAAGACCACGAGTATCGGGTCGGACTCGCCCCCGCCGGCGTGCGCGAGGCGGTGCATCACGGCCATCAAGTCCTCGTTGAGCACGACGCCGGTGAAGGCATCGGCGTGACCGACGCCGAGTACGAGGCCGTCGGCGCCCGCGTTTCCCGCTCGCCCGACGAGATCTACGCCCAGGCCGAATTGATCGTAAAGGTCAAGGAGCCCCAGGCGCGGGAACGGGGGATGCTGCGGCAGGATCAGGTACTTTTTACCTACCTGCACCTCGCGCCGGACCCGGACCAGACGCGAGACCTGTTGAACAGCGGCGCGGTCTGCATCGCCTACGAGACCGTCACCGACCCCCGCGGGGGGCTGCCGTTACTGGCGCCCATGTCGGAGGTCGCGGGACGCATGGCGATACAGGCGGGGGCGTACTGCCTCGAGCATCCGCACGGCGGGCTGGGCATGTTGCTGGGCGGGGTTCCCGGCGTCGATCCCGCCAAGGTCGTCGTCCTCGGCGGCGGAGTGGTGGGGACGCACGCGGCGCATATCGCCGTGGGCATGGGCGCGGACGTTTGGGTTCTGGACCGCAATCCCGACGTGCTGAAGGCGCACTGGCGGCAATTCGGCCGTTCGACCAACACCGTGTTCGCGACGCGCGACTCCGTGGAGCGACACGTGCTCATGGCGGAGCTGGTCATCGGTGGGGTCCTGGTTCCCGGCGCGACCACGCCGAAGCTGGTCAGCGCAGAGACCGTGAGGCAGATGAAACCCGGCGCGGTAGTGGTGGATGTGTCTATCGATCAGGGCGGCTGTTTCGAGACCTCCCGCCCCACCACCCACGCCGATCCCACCTACGTGGTCGACGGCGTGGTCCATTACTGCGTATCCAACATGCCGGGGGGCGTGCCCAGGACATCCACTTTCGCACTCAACAACGTCACGCTACCGCACGTCATCACCCTCGCCGACAAGGGATACAGGAAGGCCCTGACCGAGGATCCGCACCTGCGCGACGGCTTGAACGTGATCCACGGAAAGGTGACCTGCGAAGAGGTTGCCGAGGCGCACGGTCACGAGTTCCGGGATCCGCTGGAGATACTGCGGCGGACCTGAGACGGGCTGCGCAGGCGGGTTGTCGAGATACGGCGACGACGCCGTTGATCTCGTCTACAATGGTCGGGCCGAGCAACGGCGGCAAGCCCCGGAGGCGTTCATGACATCCAAGCTCCACCCCTTTGCGCTCCACCATTTTATCGACGGTAACAAGGTCGCTTCGGAGAGCGGCCGGTTTGGCGATATCTTCGATCCGGCCACGGGAGGGGTTAGCAAGCGGGCGCCCTTGGCCAGCGCCGACGAGGTCAGGAAGGCCATCACCGCGGCCGACGCCGCGCTTTCCGATTGGTCCCGTACGCCACCCGCGCAACGGGCGCAGGTCCTGTTCGCGTACCGCGACCTGATCCGGCGACACGTCGAGGAACTGGCGGAAATCGTATCCAGCGAACACGGCAAGACCCTGGTCGACGCCAAAGGCTCGGTGACCCGCGGTCTCGAGGTCGTGGAATTCGCATGCGGCATACCGCAGTTGCTCAAGGGCGAATACAGCGCGGCGGTCGCCAACGGCGTGGACACTTACTCCGTGCGCCAGCCGGTGGGCGTGTGCGCCGGCATCACGCCCTTCAATTTTCCCGCCATGGTGCCGATGTGGATGTTCCCGGTGGCGATCGCGTGCGGAAACACCTTCGTGCTGAAACCCTCGGAGAAGGTACCGTCCTGCTCGCTGCGCCTGGCGGAACTGATGCAGCAGGCGGGGCTGCCGGACGGCGTGCTCAATGTCGTCATCGGAGACAAGGAGGCGGTCGATACGCTGCTTACGGATCCGCGCGTCGCCGCGGTCAGTTTCGTCGGCTCCACCGCGGTCGGGGAATACATCTACGCCACCGGGTGCGCCCACGGCAAACGCGTGCAGGCGTTGTGCGGCGCGAAGAACCACATGGTGGTCATGCCCGACGCGGACCTGGACCAGGCGGTCGACGCGGCCATGGGTTCCGCCTACGGCTCCGCGGGAGAACGGTGCATGGCGATCTCGGTGCTGGTCGCCGTGGGTGACGACACCGCCGACCAACTCATCGAGCGTCTGGCGCCGCGGGTGAAGCAGCTGAAAATCGGCCCTTACACCGACACCTCGGCGGAGATGGGCCCGCTGGTAACGCCGCAACACCTGGACAAGGTCCGCGCCTACATCGACCTGGGAGTGGAAGAAGGCGCGGTCCCGGTCGTCGACGGCAGGGATACCGTGGTGGCGGGTCACGAGAGCGGCGCCTTTCTGGGGGGATGCCTGTTCGATCACGTGAAACCGGCGATGCGCATCTACCAGGAGGAAATATTCGGGCCGGTGCTTGGCATCGTGCGCGCCGACAACTATGAACAGGCGCTGCGTCTGGTGAACGAGCACGAATACGGCAACGGTGCCGCCATCTTCACCCGGGACGGCGACTGCGCGCGTGATTTCACCACCTCGGCAAAGATCGGCATGATCGGCGTCAACGTGCCGATACCCGTGCCGGTGGCGTATCACAGCTTCGGCGGCTGGAAGCGTTCCCTGTTCGGCGATCAATATATGCATGGGCCCGAGGGAGTGCGTTTTTATACCCGCCTGAAGACCGTGACGGCGCGCTGGCCGTCCGGCATCAAGGACGGGGCGGTGTTTCACTTCAAGGCGGGGGGCGAACACTAGAGCGGGACGCGGGCTATCGGCAGATACCAACACGGCGGGGTTCCAGCGGACGCGGCACGTTCTGGACAGCGGCCCCGGCGCCGTGCACAATCTCCCCGCCTCGCCGCCACGAGCCCCGTCCAAGGACGCGGCTCCCGCGGGCGATACCAGACTACTGTCCTGCCGAACGCATACGACAATAGGGAGTGACCCGTGAACCACCGCCTAGTCTTGCTACTGCTTTGCGCTTGCATCGCCTTCCCTGTCTCCGCATCCGCGGCGGGACCGGGTCACTGGTATCTCGGTCCCCAGCTGTCGTACATCGATCTCGATCACAACCGCGACGATTTCACACCACAACAAAAGCTGCACGACACCTATTATTTCGGACTCGGCGCCGGCTACCAGTTCAATCCAGACTGGGCGCTCGAGTTCAGCGCGGTGACCGATCTAAAATCGGACATGTCTGCCAAGGCCTACAGCCTCAACGGTTTTCGCTTTTTCGGTGACGGCTGGCGGCCGTTCCTGAGCGCGGGCGTCAGCCACTTCCAAATAGACGATGTCAAGGATGAGGACACCGACCAGGTGCAGATCGGGGCAGGCCTCTCCCGCTTTGTCTCCGACAGACTGGAGGCCCGCCTGTGGGCGCAGTACATGTACGACGTCGGCTATTTCTCCCACCACGACGTCATGGTGAGCTTCGGCTTGAACTACCACTTCGGCGAACTGCGGAAAACCGCGGCGCCCGCCGAGCCGGCCCCGCAACCGCAACCCGAATCGGTGCGAGCGGACGAGGAAGTACTGGAGACAGTGGAGCTGTTGGTGGAATTCGACACCGACAAGCACTTCGTACGATCCGTCTACCAGCCGCAGTTCGATCGCATCGGCCGCATACTGCGGCAGAATCCGCAGATCACGTTCACCATCGAGGGCCACGCCGACTGGCGCCACACGGAGGAATACAACCAGGCCCTGTCCGAGCGCCGGGCCGAGGCGGTGAAACACAAGCTGGTGCGCGATTACGGCATCGACGCAGCCCGTATAACGACCATCGGCTACGGGGAACTGCGCCCCATCGCCACCAACCAGACCGAGGAAGGCATGCAGCGCAACCGACGCGCGGTGGCGGTGTTCAAGAGAAAGCGGCCGACGCCGAAATAGCGCCCAGCAACAGGGGCCGTCGCGCGACGCAGGTCCACGCCTTTTTCAAAGCGCCCCTTCCGCCTCCAGGTCGCGGATTTCCGCCTCGCTGTAGCCGATCGCGAGCAGCACCTCGCGGTTGTGCTCCCCCAGCGCCGGAACCGGCCCCATGTGGACGTCGCAGCCCCGCATCAGCACCGGCGGCAGCAGCGCCCGCAGCGGGCCCGCGGGGGACCCGATGGTGCGCCAGCGATCGCGGCCCTGCAGTTGCGCGTGGTCCCAGAACTCCTGCACGGAGTTGATGCGGGAATTGGCTATGTTTGCGGCGTCGAGTCGGCGCAGCACCTCCTCGCTGGAGAGCGCGCCGAACACGCGGTCGATAGATGCCTCCAAATCGCCGCGGTGGGCGACGCGCTGTGCGTTGCTCGCGAAGCGTTCGTCGCCGGCGAGCTCCGGCCGCTCCAGGACGTCGCTGCAGAACGCGGCCCACTCGCGCTCGTTTTGTATCCCCAGCATGACGAGGCGGTCGTCTCGGGTGCGGTAGGGACCGTACGGGGCGATGGTGGCGTGGCGCAAGCCGGTGCGCGCCGGGGCGACGCCGCCGTAGGCGGTATAGTAGGCCGGATACCCCATCCACTCGCCCAGGCAATCGAACATCGACACCTCCAGCACCGTTCCGCGTCCCGTTCTCTCTCGCTCATACAGCGCCGTCAGTATGCCGCTGTAGGCGTACATACCGGCGGCGATATCGGCGATGGATACGCCCACCTTCGCCATCGACTCTTCCGTGCCCGTGGTCGACACCAGACCGCTCTCGCATTGCACCAACAGGTCGTAGGCCTTCTTGCCGGCGAGAGGCCCACCCGCACCGTAACCGGAGATGCGGCACTGTATGAGTCGTGGGAAGCGCCGCAGAAGCACGTCGGTCGCGAGGCCGGCCCGATCCGCGGCACCGGGCGCAAGGTTCTCTACCAGTACGTCCGCCTGCGCCAGCAGGCGCTCGAGCACCGCGGCGGCGGCGTGGTGCTTGATGTCCAGGGTGAGACTCTTCTTGGAACGGTTCAGCCACACGAAATGGCTCGACATGCCCTTGACCGTTCGATCGTAATGGCGCGCGAAGTCGCCGTCCCCGGGGCGCTCGATCTTCACCACGGTGGCGCCGAGATCGGCCAGCTGGCGGGTGGCGAACGGCGCCGCCACCGCCTGTTCCACGGACACGACTCGAATACCGTCAAGGGGCAGCACACTCAAAACGATCGCGGGAGACCGAGCACGTGCTCCGCGAGGTAGGAAAGGATGAGATTGGTGGAGATCGGCGCCACCTGGAACAGCCGCGTTTCCCGGAATTTGCGTTCGACGTCGTATTCGCTGGCGAAGCCGTAACCGCCGTGGGTCTGCAGCGCCGCGTTGGCCGCCTCCCAGGAGGCGTCCGCGGCCAACAATTTCGCCATGTTGGCCTCGGCCCCGCAGGGTTCCCCGCGGTCGAACAGTTCCGCGGCGCGGTAGCGCATCAGGTCCGCGGCGCGCGCATTGGCGTAGGCCCGCGCCAACGGGAACTGGATGCCCTGGTTCTGCCCTATGGGCCGGTCGAACACCCGGCGCTCCCGTGCGTAGGCGGTGGCGCGTTCGATGAACCAGTCGGCGTCGCCGACGCATTCCGCGGCAATGAGGATGCGTTCCGCGTTTAGCCCGTCGAGCAGATAACGAAAACCCCGGCCTTCCTCGCCGATGAGGTTCTCCGCGGGCACCGCGTAGTCGTCGAAAAACAGCTCGTTGGTCTCGTGATTGATCATGGTGTCGATAGGCGTGACCGTGAGCGCGCCGCCCGAGGACTCCCTGAGGTCCAGCAGAAACATGGACAGACCCTCGGTCTTCTTCGCCACCCGCTCCCGGGGCGTGGTGCGCGCCAGCAGCAGCATCATGTCCGAATGCTGCACCCGCGACGTCCACACCTTCTGGCCGTTGATGCGGTAGCGATCGCCGTGGCGTACGGCGGTGGTGCGGATGCGCGTGGTGTCGGTGCCCGCGCCGGGCTCGGTGACGCCGAACGCCTGCAGGCGCAGCGCACCGCCGGCGATCCGCGGCAGATACTGCTGCTTCTGTTGCGACGATCCGTGCCGCAGGATGGTGCCCATGGTGTACATCTGAGCGTGGCAGGCCGCCGCGTTGCCGCCGCAGCGGTTGATCTCCTCGAGTATCACCGAGGCCTCGGCGATGCCGAGCCCCGAGCCGCCGTACTCTTCGGGTATGAGCGCCGCCAGCCAACCGGCCTCCGTGAGCGCTTGCACGAACTCCTCCGGGTACTCTCGATTTCGGTCTATGCGCCGCCAGTAGGCGTCCGGATAGCGGCGGCACAAATCGCGCACCGGATCGCGCAGCTCGTGGTAGTTGCTTGGCGCCGTCACGGCGCGGCCCCGGCGGCGACATTGACTCCGGACTCGGACCGCCCGGGAAGGATCCCGCGCACCTCCGGCGCGTGACGCAGGTTCCAGGCGAGCGTGATGACGCCCCGCATTTCGTCCTCGGTGGCGGCGCCGCCGAATGCGGCCAGGCGCATGGCTTTGGACTCCAGCTCGTCGCGGGACAGCGGATTCCCCGGATCGCCCTTGGGCGCAGTTACGAGCGCCTCGTGGACGACGCCCTGCATCGTCTCGACCTGCACCTTGCCCAGCCAGCGCTGCGGGTACGCCGTTTCCACTTCTTCGTCATGCACCATCGTCACGCGGCCCAGCCACTCGCGAATAACGGGATCGCGCAGCGTCTTCTCCTCAAAGTCGTCGACGTCGGCGTGGCCGCGTATCGCAATGAGTGCGAGCACGAAACCCATGCAGAACTTGGCTTGATGCAGGGTCTGCGGATCGTTCACCGGACCCAGAACGTCGATCGCGGCCTGATGCACGCAGGCCCGCACCCGGGCCACGTCGCCGTGTCGCAAGCGGTGCGTCTGCATTACTGTCAACAGTGCGTCCGCGCACGGATGCGTATGCCGACAGGAGGCGTGATACTTGAAGGAGGTCTCGGTCAAGGCCCAGCGCCGCCCCAGCCGGTCGTTCAATTTCGCGGGGTCCGCGTCCGTAGACATCCCGGCGGCCATGCCCCGGTCGCCGGTGAGGACGCCGTGGGCGCCGGTGAACCCCTCCCCTGCGAGATACGCCGACAGCAGGCCGTCCGCCGCCGCCTTGGCCGTGTGGAGCTGCTTGGAATCCGCGCCTTCGCGCAGGAACTCCCACAGCCCGGCGGCCTGGGTCCCGGCGTTGCCCAGCGCGTGCAGCAGCGTCACCGCGTCGAGCCCCAACAGGCGGCCGACGCCGGCGGCGGCGGCCAGCGTGCCGGCGGTGCCGGTGGTGTGAAACACGCGGTAATGGCTGCGCCCGAGAAACTCGCCGATACGAATTCCGGCCTCGTAGCCGGCGGTCGCGGCGGTGATCAGTCCCGAGCCCGACGCGCCTATGGATTGCGCCACCGCGACCACCGCCGGAAACACCACGGTGCCCGGGTGCAGCACCGAACCGTTGTGGACGTCGTCCTGCTCCACCACGTGGGAGCTCGCGGCGTTCACCAGCGCCGCAAACACCGGCGAGGTGCGCTGCCGGGAGACCAGGATCTCGCAGGGTCCCTGTGACGGACCCATAGCCTGCGCGAACCGCTCCAGCGCGCGCACCGGTTTCGCGCCTCTCCCCGCCAACGCGGAAGCGCTCCAGTCGAGAAACAGTTCTTCCGTACGGTCCACGGTTGCCTTGGGCAGATTCCGGTACGACAGCCCCGCAAGGAATTCCGCGAGCTCGCGCAGGCACTCGGGCGGCGTTCCCGTCATGGAGTAGTCAATTCCGGCCGCCTGCGCGGAAAACTGGGTGCAAAATCCCGTTTGTACACCATCAGCGTGCGTTTGAAGCTAATCACCTCTGTGCCGTCCTGGTTGAAACCGGTGGTCTTGACCACGACGATGCCTACGTTGGGCCGCGACTTCGACTCGCGCAGGCTCAGCACCTCCGACTGCGAATAGACGGTGTCGCCCTCGAATACCGGATTCGGCAGCTTGACCTCGTCCCAGCCCAGGTTGGCGAACACGTTCTGCGAGACGTCGGTGACGCTTTGTCCGGTGACCAGGGCCAGGGTGAAGGTCGAATCCACCAGCGGTTGTCCGAATTCGGTTTGTTTCGAATAGTGGTGATCGAAATGAATGGGCGCCGTATTCTGCGTCAACAGGGTGAACCAGATGTTATCGGTGGTGGTCACGGTTCTGCCGAGTGGGTGCTGATAAACATCGCCGACCTCGAAGTCCTCGAAATATCGACCGCGCCAGCCTTGTTTAATTTTCATGACCGCCTACCCCGCGAAATGGATGTAATGAAGCCGCTATGCAGACGGTTGCCCGCCACGGGTGATTGCCAGTTCTAGAAGCGACACCAAGTCGTCGTCATCGCGTACCTCCGAGATCTCCGAGGAGGTCACAGTATACCCATGCGGTACCGCTATGGCCTCATAGCGAGGGACTCTGGCTCTGAATAGGCGCGGAAATACCCAGCGCGTAAAATCGTCGGGATCGATCTCCGCAATTTCCGTCAACCCGCGTTCCCGCAGGTAGGACGTAAGCTCGCCTTCCAGGAACGACGGCCGGTAGTACAACGGCTTGGGGTCCTCCTCGGCGCGTTTTATCAACTTGGGCGCGTCCGCTTCCGATACCTGTATGTACAGAACCACGGTGTGCGCGACCAGCACGTCGATCACTTCGGGCGCCTCCAATTCACACAGACTGCCGCCTACGTCGTTGACAAAGTGCTGATATCCGTAGATATCGCGCGCCTTACGAACGAAGTCGGGAACGTCCTGCATCGCCGCAATCTCCCCGCGACGATAAAGTTCCTGCCGCCGCGAGAACTCAGCGATCGGCAATCCGCCTTCGTGCGGATTCCCCGGCTTACCGATGAAACTCAACACCGCATCCAGGTTGTCGACGGAGATATTGTGGCAGATATAGATTGAATCAGACCTCAACAGGTTACGCAGGAAGGGTATCTGCATAGCGTGTTGCTTGATGTTGTCCAGGATCGGCTCATCGAGATACCGGGTGCCGATACGGTAGTCGCCCGAGTAATGAAACCAGTCGTGCCGACGCAGAATATTGGAAAGGTGCGTTTTGCCGACCCCGGACATTCCCAGCAGCGTGATGCGCTTGTTCTCCCAACGCCTGAATTCGTCTAGTGTGAATTTCACCAGTCGTCGCCCAATGCAAACATCGTTCTGTTACTCAGTCGGCGACCGCCTGCGGGGGCGCGGTGTTCTTTCCCAGACGCTGCAACACGTTCCCCGCAACTATAAATATCAGGCCCAAAATCGTCGACACACGTATTTCTTCACCTACCAGAAAATGGATGAAGATCAGGGACAGGAACGGCGAGAAAAAAATCAGGTTTGCAATCTGCGCCGTCGATTTCGTCAAGCGTAAGGCGTTGAGCCAAAACACGAACGCCAATCCCATCTCGAATATTCCCACATACGCGGCACCAAGCAAACCGGCGACGCCGCCAACCGCGAAATCGGACAACGCGAACACTGCAACAGTGACGAAAGGCAACCCGAGCAGAAAATTCAAGAAAAGGCTTACCACCGGGTCCCTTCGGTCCTTGGTATTGTAAATCCAGTAGACCGCCCAGATCACGGTGCTGCTCAGTGCGAGTGTCACACCGAGTGCGCTGTCGAAACGGAGCGCCAACGGATCGCCGCGCGTGGCGATGATCAATACCCCGAAGTAGCTTATGCATATGGCGAGCAGTTCCTGCCTGGTAACACGTTGTTTCAGTAACGGTACCGACAGAAGCGTAAGCGCTATTGCCCAGGTGTAATTGAGCGGCTGCGCCTCTTGGGCCGGCAGCAAGTCGTAGGCCTTGAACAACACCAGGTAGTACAAAAAAGGATTCAAAATTCCCAGAACCGCGGAACGCGCCAGCTCGCGCCTGGACACGGCCAGCAGCAGGTAGGTTTTGTTCTGGACGATAAGGACGAGCAACAACACCGTTACCGAGACCAGATTTGCAACAAACAACAACTGCACCGGATCCAGGAATCGCAACGAGAGCTTGAACGCGGAGGCCACCGTTGACCAGAAGAACACCGTTGCGAAGGCATAAAGATACGCTTTTTGCTGGTCTTGCATGCGGCAATGTTACCGCCAACACGCGGGCTCGGGCAGCGTGCGTGCGCGCTCGTCCTTCGAATTGAATCCGGATAGGGGGACGCCTCGCGACGCCGCCCCTCCGACACCACCGGGCATACGGGTCCGTACCACGGCGGTTCGCTAAAGTTAAATGCTCACGCGCGGATCCAAGCGCGGAA